>JAUXCH010000760.1 GCA_030618975.1 Planctomycetia bacterium | reverse complement strand
GGAGCCTGAGCTCGATCTGGCTGTAGTCGGCGGAGAGGAACCGCCACCCTTCCTCGGGCACGAAAGCCCTGCGAATCGCCCGACCCTCCGGCTTGCGAATGGGGATGTTCTGGAGGTTGGGGTCGCTGGAGGAGAGGCGGCCCGTGGCCGTGCCCGTCTGGTGGAAGGTCGTGTGGACGCGCCCGGTCTTCGGGTTCACCGCGGCGGGCAAGGCGTCGGCGTAGGTGCTCTTGAGCTTCGTGAGCGAGCGATACTCCAGCACCGAGGCCGGCAGGCCGTGGTGCGGCGCCAGCTCGAGGAGGGTCTGCTCGTCGGTGGCGTAGCCCGTGCCCTTCGCGGTGCGCTTCGGCCTCTTGCGCCCGAGCAGTGTGTGGAGCTCGAGCTTCTCGAACAGGATCCGGCCGAGGTGGGCCGTCGACCGGATGTTGAACTCTTCGCCGGCGAGCTCGTGCACGCGCGCTTCGGCCGCGGCCGCTCGTTTCTCGAGGTCCACGGAGAAGGACGCGAGAAGGTCGACGTCGAGCCGGATGCCGTGGTGCTCCATGCGCGTGAGCACGGGAACGAGCGGCATCTCCACGTCGCGAAACAGGGACTCGACTTCCTTCTCGGCGAGCTCGGGCTCGATCTGGCCCTTCAGGCGCAGCGTGACATCGGCGTCCTCGCACGCGTAGTGCGAGACGTCGGGGACGGGCACGTCGGCCATCGTGATCTGGCTCTTGCCCCTGCCGATGAGATCGGAAGTCGGAATCTTGCGGATGCCCAGGCGGCGCATGGCCATGTCGTCCATGTTGTGGACGCGGCCTCCGGGATCGACGCACCAGTCGGCCACCATCGTGTCGAACCGGACGCCCTCGACCTCGACGCCGTGACACGCGAGCACGTGCAGGTCGTACTTCAGGTTCTGGCCGCACTTGGAGATCTCCGGGTCCTCGAGGACGCCCCGGAGAGCGTCGAGGACGGCCTCGGTGTCGCGCCCCGGGCCACCGCCGAAGAGCCGCCCGTCGCCCGCCGAGGACGGCTTCCGCCCCTTGGCGGTCGAGAAGACGGGCGGCTCCAGGTTGCAGGGCACGTACCAGGCCTCCCGCTCCTGCCACGCGAAGGAGAGGCCGACGAGGTCGGCGCGCATCGGGTCGAGGCCGGTCGTCTCCGTGTCGAAGACGAAGCCGCCCCTCGCTCCGGTCGCGGCCAGGTCCTCCACGAGCTGCCGGAGCGCCTTCCTCGTTTCCACGGTGTGGTAGCGGACGGCCCCGAGGCCGGACGATTCGTCGTCGCTGTCGAGCCCGTCCAGCCGCGCGGTGAACTCCAGCTCCAGGTAGAGCTCGCGGAGCGCCTCCGCGGACCGGTTGCCGTGCTCGAGGTCCTCCAGGCTCACGGGTACGTCGACGTCGATGGTGACGAGGTCGCGGCTCAAGCGGGCCTGGTCGGCGAACTCCTGGAGGCGCTCCCGCAGCTTCGGTTGCTTCACCTCGGGCGCGTGCTCGAGGACCGCGTCGAGCGTCCCCCACTCCTGGATGAGCCGCTGCGCGGTCTTCGCCCCGACCCCGGGCACACCCGGCACGTTGTCGGACGTGTCCCCCATCAGCGCGAGCACGTCGATCACCTTGTCGGGCCCGACGCCGAACTTCTCGACGACCCCGTCGGCGTCGACGAGGTGGACGCCCGCCTGCCCCGGCTTCATCACGTTGTAGAGACGCACGTGGTCGTCGACGAGCTGGTACATGTCCTTGTCGCCGGACACGATCCACACGTCCCGGCCGGCCGCGGCGCCCTGCCGGGCGAGGGTGCCGATGATGTCGTCGGCCTCCCACCCGGGAAGGCGAAGGAAGGGCATGCCCTCCCCCGTGACCGCGCGCCGGATCCAGTCCAGCTGCGGCACCATCTCGTCGGGCATCTTCTCGCGCGTGGCCTTGTACTCGGGATACATCTCGTGCCGGAACGTGGGCTCCGGCGCGTCGAAGACGACCACGACCTCCTCGGGGGCCTCCTGCTCGACGAGTCGATCGACCGCGGCGAGGAACCCGAAGACGGCGCTCGTCGCCTGCCCCGTGCTCGTCTGCAACGGACTGCGCAGGAGGGCGAAGTGCGCGCGGTAGGCGAGGGCCATGCCGTCGAGCAGGAAGAGACGCGGGCGGTCGGAGGCGGTGAGGGAGTCGGTCATGGCCAGGGATTGTGGGCCGGGGGGCGGACCGGACCAAGGGCGCGGTACGATCCGCGCGATGTCGACCGAGCTCTTCGTCGCCCGCGACCGCGCCCGCCGCCTGGGGTACCGGCTGGAGAAGGTCCTGCAGGAGCGCCGCCTGGCGTGGCGGGGCGACGAGATCGGCATGAGCACCGTCTCCGACACCGCGGACCGGGCCCTGGCCGACATCGCCCAGGACGCCGAGAGGAGCGTGGAACAGGTGCTGGGCGGCGAGATCCGCGACCGGGAACGCGGGTTCATGGAGATTCCGTTCGCCGTCGCCCTCACGACGGTGAGGCACCGCGTCGAGGCGGCGGCGGCGCTGGAGGCGGGCCGCCGTCTCCGCCGGGTCGGCGAGGGGGAGGGCCGGCGGCGCGTCGTCGAGGAGCTGGCCGCGGCGCTCGAGCGCCTCGAGGCCTTCCAGGCCGCCTACGACGCGAAGACCCCCCTCCCCGAGGCCCGGTCCGTGGATCTCGCCCACCTGCTGACGCGGCTGGCGCCGCCGGGTCGGCGGCCCTCCGACCGGCCCCCGCCGCCGCTCGTGACCGACGGCCACGGCCT
>JAUXCH010000998.1 GCA_030618975.1 Planctomycetia bacterium | reverse complement strand
GCCCAGACCCGCGCCCTCGAGATCCTGAGAGCGCACGAGAAGGCCCTCCACGCGGTCGCGAAGACCCTCCAGGAGAACGAGGTGATACCGGGTGAGGAGATCGCGCGCATCCTGGCGCAGACGGAAGCGTAGCCCTCGAGGGGCCGTCCCGCCGGGACGCGGGACGACTCGTCGTTACCAACGAGCGGCGGCGTTCGGCAGGGTCTTGACCGACCTGCGCATCTCCTGGAGCAGGGCGCGTGCCTCTGCCTGCTGTGAGGGCGTGGCGCCGGCCTTCACGGCGTCGACCACGTGCTGGTAGGCCGCCGTGGGCTGCTTCAGGTCTTCGAGCAGGACGCGTGCCGCACCCAGATGCGCGGCCGCCGCGTCCTCTCCTCGGGCGTGCTGGCGCAGCGCCACGTCGTACGCGGCCGCGGCTCTCCGCGGCTCGCGCGCCCGGGCGAGAGCGTCGCCGAGCGCCACCGTCTCGGCGGGCCCAAGGCCCGCGTGGACGAGATCGCGCGGCGCGCCGAGGAGGAGCGTCGAGGCGCGGTCGACGTCCCCGGCCCGCATGGCCTCGCGGAACGCACCGAGCA
Organism: Planctomycetia bacterium; assembly: GCA_030618975.1. Taxonomy (GTDB): domain Bacteria; phylum Planctomycetota; class PLA2; order PLA2; family JAEUHO01; genus JAUXCH01. The sequence continues at coordinate 1,042 of JAUXCH010000998.1, read as the reverse complement.
GACCGCCCTCTTCCTTGCGAGCGCCGTCGAGCGTCTGCTGCGGGTCCGGTTCGTCCGCGTGCTCCGTGCGGCGGCCCCATCCGAGGCGCACGAGGAGGTTGGTGCCGAGGGCCAGGAGGACACCCGCGACGAAGCCGCCGATGTGAGCGCCGTGGGCCACGCCGCCCGGCCCTCCGCCGGTGAGGAAGGCGGGCAGCAGGTTCTGCACCACGATGTAGAAGCCGAGGACCCAGCGTGCTCCCAACTCGACCTGGCGGATGAGCGGCGGTATCAGGATGAGCAACCGCACCTTGTTGTGCGGGAACCAGATGAAGTACATGCCCAGCACGCCCGAGATCGCGCCGGACGCGCCGACGGCGGGGATCCCCGACTCGGGCCTGAGGAGTATGTCCCCGAACGCGGCGGCGTAGCCGGTTGCCAGGTAGGCGAGCAGGTAGGGGATGCGCCCGATCCGGGACTCGGCGTTGTTCCCGTAGATCCAGAGGAACAGCATGTTCCCGAACAGGTGCATGAAGCCGCCGTGCAGGAACATGCTCGTCAGCATGTCGAGCCACGAGGGGGCGACGGGGCGGGACCCGTGCTCGTAGACCACGAGGTCGTACTCGGTGACCCGGCGGGCGGCCGCCTCGAGCTCGGCCTGCGGAGCGCCCGTCTCCTTCGCGATCATGTCCGTGTACTCGCGTACACGCGGGTCGCCCGGATCGGCCACCTCGCTCATCGCCGGCAGGTACAGCACGAAGACGAGCACGTTGATCGCGATCAGGACGTACGTGACCCAGGCGATGCCGCGCGGGTTGGGGGAGTCACCGATCGGGAACATTCAGGACCTCCGTGCCGGTCGCCGTGGAGGGGTGAGCGGATACTCGCCTCTCCACACCCTCGACGCCGGCGGCGCCATCCTACCGCCGGAGTGTGCTCGTCACGCGTGCTCCCGTCGGCTCTCGAGATGTCGAGCGCGGGAGCCCGTGAGGCACACCGATTCAGCACCCAACACCCACGTCCGTCGGTCGCGCGTCACCGGAGAGTGCGGGGACGACCAGAT
>JAUXCH010000616.1 GCA_030618975.1 Planctomycetia bacterium | reverse complement strand
TCCTCGAAGTAGATCTCGCGGATCCAGCGCATGTAGAAGTAGAGCGACACGGCCACGCCGGCCGCCCCGATGAAGGCGAGCACGTAGAGCCCGACCAGTTGCGCGCCCATCGCCCCCTCGAGCACGGACCGGAACACCAGGAGCTTCCCGAAGAAGCCGGAGAGGGGCGGGATCCCGGCCAGGGACAGCAGGGCGAGGAGCATGGCCGCGGCCAGGAAGGGCGCGCGCTTCGCGAGCCCGCTGTAGGAGGCCGCCTCGTGCCGGCCCCCGGTCGCCCGCGACACCAGCACGATCACGGTGAACGCCGTCAGGTTCGTGAAGAAGAAGGCGAGGAGGTAGTAGAGGACCGCCGTCCCGCCCGACGTCTGCTCGCCAGCGGCGATGGCGGTCACGCCCATGAGCAGGTAGCCGGCGTGGCCGATCGAGGAGTATCCGAACAGCCTCTTCAGGGACCGCTGGGGCAGGGCGCCGAGGAGGCCGAAGACCAGCGTCAGCGCAGCCAGTCCGCCGAGCAGCCAGACCCACACCAGGCCGTGGTCGCTCTCCAGCCAGGGCACGAAGATCACGGCGCCGAAGCGGAGCAGCAGGATCATGCCGGCGAGCTTCGAGCCGGTGGAGAGGAAGGCGACCACCGGGCTGGGGGCGCCCTGGTAGACGTCCGGGATCCAGATGTGGAAGGGGACGGCGCCCACCTTGAAGAGGACGCCCACCACCACCAGGACGAGGCCGGCGATCAACAGCAGGGAGGGGCTCCCCGTCGAGATCTTCGCCGTCAGGGACTGGAAGGAGACCTCACCGACGGCTCCGTAGACGAAGGCGATGCCGAGCAGGAGGATCGCGGACGACACGGCACCCACGACCAGGTACTTGAGCCCCGCCTCGGTCGACTTCGCGTCGTTCCGCTTGAAGGCGGCCAGCACGTAGGAGCTGATCGTCACCAGTTCCACGCAGACGAACATCGTCAGGAAGTCGCTGACACCGGAGACGAGCATCACGCCCAGGACCGCGAACAGGAGGAGGGCGTAGAACTCGCCGTGGCCCCGATCGAAGCGTCCCACGTAGGGGAGCGAGAGGAGCACAACCAGGAAGGCTCCGACCAGGGTGAGGCCGCGGACCGCGATCGAGAAGCCGTCCGAGACCCAGCCGGTCAGGCGGAGCCCGTCGTCGCCCAGCAGCTCGAGGGCGACGCCCTCGCTACCACGCGCGAACAGCAGGGCGGCGGCCACCGCGAGCCCGAGGGCGGCGACGGCGGCGGTCGCGTGGAGGCGGCGCGGCGCGGGCACGAGCACCTCGGCGAGCACGACCGCCAGGGCCGTGCCGGCCACCACGAACTCGGGCAGCATCACAGGCAGGTTGAGGACGATCGTGGCGAGCATCGGACTACCTCTCCTCCCCTTCGTCGGGCTTGGCGGGCCGGGCGGCCTTCGTAGGCCCTGCGGGCTCCGCGGGCACGGGCACCGCAGCCTGCTCGGCGTCGCCGGCAGCCTTCACCCGTTCGAAGACGGGCTCCGCTCCCTGGTGGATCACGTCGATCATCGGCTGGGGGTAGAAGCCGAAGAACAGCAGCACCCCGATGAGGACGAGGTAGGGCGCCTTTTGCACGTGCGTCTTCGCGTCCTGGAGATTCGCCCAGCGGTCGGGCATGTCGCCGTACCAGATGTTCTTGACCGCCCTGAGCATGTAGACGCCGGTGATCACGAGCCCCCAGACCGACAGGATGGCCGGAATGAGGAGCCACATGCCGCTCTCCCAGGCGCCGAAGATCGTCATCATCTCGCTGGTGAAGTTGGCGAAGCCCGGCAACCCGACGGAAGCCATGGCGCCGAACACGAAGCACGTCCCGATGAAGGGCATCACGCGCATCATGCCGCCCAGCTCGTTCGACATGCGGGTGTGCGTCTGGTCGTAGAAGAAGCCGACCAGCGAGAAGAGGAGGGCCGTCATCAGGCCGTGGGCGAACATGAGGAACACGGCGCCTTCGAGCCCGACCAGCGTCAGCGACGCCATGCCGAGGAGCACGTAGCCCATGTGGCTCGAGGACGAGTAGCCGATCATCAGCTTCAGGTCCTTCTGGTGCACGGCCACGAGCCCGCCGTAGATGATGTTCATGCAGCAGAGGATGCCCACGTAGGGCATGTAGACGCTCGTCGCCTCGGGGAAGAACGCGAAGCAGAAGCGGATGATGCTGAACGCGCCGAGCTTCATGAGGACGCCGGCGTGGAGCATCGACACGGCCGCGGGCGCGGCCGCGTGCCCGGCGGGGCTCCAGGAGTGAAGCGGCCACATCGGCACCAACGTCGCGAACCCCAGGAAGATCACGGGGAACCACACCATCTGCAGGCTGGTGTCGAAGCTGTGCCGCTCGAGCGCCACCATGTCGAAGGTGCCGCCCTCGATGTAGACGACGATCAGCCCGATCAGCGCGAGGATGGCACCCGCGCTGAGCTGCAGCACCAGTTTCATCGTGGCGTAGTTGCGGTCGACCGTCGCCGTGGTGCTGCCCCAGATCCCGATCAGCAGGAACATGGGGATCACGGCCAGTTCGTAGAAGAAGTAGTAGAAGAACATGTCCAGCGACAGGAACACGCCGAACACGCCCGTCACCAGCGCGAGGAGGCTGACGTAGTACTCCTTCACGCGCTTCTGGATGGAGAACGAGACCATCACGCCGGTGAAGGCCACGAGGGCCGTGAGCAGGGCCAGGGTCAGGCCCATGCCGTCCGCGCCGAGCTTGAAGGAGAGGCCGAGGCCTTCGACCCACCCCTGCTCGAGCACGAACTTGTAGTGGTGGTCGCCGGCGGACTGGTCCACCGGAGCGTCCCCGAAGGTGACGAAGGCGAAGATCGCGGCGCCGAGCGCGACGGCGGTGCCGCACCAGGCGACGAAGCGGACGGCCTTCACGTTGCGACCGGGCGTCAGCAGCATGCCGATCACGGCGGCTACAGGCGCCAGGAGGATGATCAGAAGCGGATTCACATCGCCCTCCCGCCCGTGCAGGACGCCATCAGGACCAGGGACGCCAGGATCATGGCGCCCAGCGCGAACACGGTCACGTAGCCCGTGACCTGCCCCGTCTGGATGCGACGGATGCGGTCACCGCCGAGACGGACGAGATACGCCGTCCCGTTCACGAAGACGCCGATGATGACCCAGCGCTCGAACTGCCAGGCCAGCCAGGCGATCCCGTCCTGGACCTTCTGCACCAGCCAGAGATAGAAGTCGTCGATGTAGTAGAGCCGGTGCCAGAGCGTCCACACCCCGCCCAGCTTCGCGGGCAGCGGGTCGGTACCCGGCTCGGCCCTCGAGTAGACGAAGCGCGCGAGCAGCAGGCCGGCCACCACGATCACCGTCGAAGACAGCGCGACCGCGTAGTTCATGGCGCCGTGCGGGTGGGGTGCCCAGACCTCGAGGAAGTGCTCGAAGCGGTTCGAACCGGGGATGCCGACGAACCCGATGACGACGGCGAAGAACGCGAGACCCCAGAGCGGGATCGTCATCACCTTCGGGCTCTCGTGAGGCGTGGCGTGGCCGCGGTAGTCCCCCTTGAACGTGACCCACCAGACGCGGCCCATGTAGAAGGCCGTGATGCCGGCCGTGATCAGCCCGATCGCGAAGAGCAGCGTGTGGCCGCCGACACGGTCGGCGTGGAGCATCGAGCCGATGATCTCGTCCTTCGACCAGAAGCCCGCGAAGGGGAAGATGCCGCAGAGCGCGAGGGTGCCGATCACGAAGGTGCGGTAGGTGGCCGGCATGACGCGG
>JAUXCH010000089.1 GCA_030618975.1 Planctomycetia bacterium | reverse complement strand
GGATCTCTCCCTTCTTCGAGTACGTGCTCCTCCGGTTGCTGCGCAAGGTGCCGGCGCAGCGCTTCCAAAGTGCCGAGAGCCTGTGCCGGATCCTCGAGGAGGCGGAGGAGTCGTCCTGGTGGCGGGAACGCTCGCACGTCCTCCGACTGGCCTCGCGGCAACCGCGGCACCGGCCGCGCATTCCCCGTGAGACCGCCGTGTACGGTCGCGAGCCCGAACTGAGGAGGTTCAGGGCCCTCTGGGACGACGTCACGCAAGGTCACGGGCGCGTGCTGGTGCTCGAGGGCGAGGCAGGCATCGGAAAGAGCCGGCTCGTCGACGAGCTCGTGGTCCGGCTCGACGGCGCGGGTGAAGACCTGCACGCGCTCTACGGAGCGTGGCCGTCCGTCGGACCCGCGACGGCGACCGGCGCGCTGTGCACCGCGTACCGCGAGCACCTGGGTGCCGAGGATCTCGAGGAGGCCCTGGCTCCCTTCCTGACGGATGCGCCGGTGCTCGTACGACCGTTCGCCGCCTTCCTCCGCGGCGAGCCGCCGCCCGCGGGCGCGGATCCGCTCGATCTCGACACCCTGCACACCGCCTTCCTCCACGTGACGCGCGCCCTCTCGCTCGAAAAGCCGACTCTCGTCGTCCTCGAGGACCTGCAGCACGCAACCCCGGAGGGTCGGGACGTCGTAACCACGCTCGCGCAGGGGACCCGGAACCACCGGGTGCTGCTGGTCCTGACCATGCGGACGGGTGCCCGGAAGGCCCCGGCCCCCGAGCGTTTCCGGCTGGAGTCCGCCGGCCGCCTCGTCCTCGACCGCCTGCGGGAGCAGGACGTTCGGGACCTGCTCGGGGAAGCGTTGGGCTCGGCGATTCTCGCCGGGCAGCTTGCGCCTCGTCTGACCGCGCACTCCGACGGCAACCCCCTCTTCCTCCTCGAGATCCTGCAGGGGTTGAAGAAGAGCGGTCGCCTCGCGCGCAAGGAGGGCACCAGCGTTTGGACGCTGCGGGGAACCCTGGGGGACGTGCACGCGCCACCGCGCATGCGGGACCTCGTCCAGGCGCGTCTCGCCGGTCTGTCGACCGAGGACCGGGAGGTCCTCGAAGCGGCCGCCACCTTCGGGTTCGAGTTCGCCCCGGCGCTCCTTGCCGAGGTGCTCGACCGCCCCCGGCTCCGCGTTCTCCAGACCCTCGGTCGGCTCGAGCGGTCGCACTGCCTCGTGCACACCCGCGGGCAGGGCTGTTCCTTCGACCACCACGTGCTGCAGGAGATCCTGTACGGCGACCTGCCCCCCTTCCTGCGCCGGGCGTACCACGCCGCGATCGGCGAGGCGCTCCAGCGGGGATCCGGCGGGTCCGGGCCGGCGGGTGCCGATGCGGCCGCGGCCTGCCACCACTTGCTGCTGGCGGGCCGCGGCGGCGCCGCCGTGGCCTGGCTGGATGCCGCACTGGACCACCTCGAGGAGGGTCACCAGAACGCGCGTGCCGCGGAACTGATCGATCGCGTGCTTGCGGTGTCCGGGCTCGTGGACCGTTCGCCGCGTGCCCGCCTGTTGCTGCGCAAGGCCGAGCGCCTCCGTCTGATGGGACGGGCCGTGGCTGAGGTCCGAACCCTGGAGGAGGCCGTACGCATGGCCTCGCCGAAGCACGATCCGCTCCTCGCGTCGAAGGCCTCCGCCCGCCTGGGCGATCACCTGCGCGTCGCCGGACACCCCGACCGCGCGCTCGGCTTCCTGAACCAGGCCGTCACACTTGCCGGGCGCGCGGGGAGTCCGCGTGCCGAGGCGGAGGCCACGTCTTCCCTCGGCGTCGTCCTGGACGACCTGGGTCGGTACGACGAGGCACGCGATGTCCAGCGGCGCTGCCTCGTGTACGCGCGTCGTACCGGAGACCGCCGTGCGGAGGCCCGGGCCCGTGCCAACCTGGCGGGCTCCCTGCTTCGCCTGGGAGAGCCGGAACGTGCGCTCGAGGAGCTCGGGGCGAGCGTGTCGCTCTTCGAGATCACGGGGGCCGTCCAGGAACGAGGCCGGGCGGAGGCCGAGCTGGGCGCCACCCTCGTCTCCCTCGGGCGCTACGACGAGGCCAGGCGGCACGTCGAGCGAGGCCTCGAGACCGCCTGCGTCGTCGGCTACCGGGCGGGAGAAGCCGCCGCCCTGTCCACCCTCGGTGCGTTGAGCCAGAGCCGGGGGGACCTCGCCGGAGCCGCTGCCTTCGTCGAGCGCGGCCTCGCGGTCCAGCGCGAGTGCGGCAGGCCGCTCGAGCTGGGGCGCGCCCTGACGCAGGTCGGGGCGCTCGAGTTTCTGCTCGGGCGCGCGCACAGGGCCCGACCCTTTCTCGAGGAGGCGCGCGAACGACTGCGCGCGGTCGGGAACCGCCTCGCTGAGGCCTGGGCGGTTTGCCACCTCGCGAGGATCGAGGACGAGGAGGGCGGGCAGGAGGCCTCGGGCGAGCTCTTCCGGGAGGCCCTCGGGCTCTCCGAGCAGGCCGGTTCCGTCCGCGACGAGGTTGCCATCCGGATGTTCTGGGCGCTTGGCCTGTTCTGGACCCACGAGCCGGACACCGCCGCGGAGGTGCTGGAGGACGGGGGCGAGGCGTGGCGGACCGCGGGTAGCCGGGACGCCGTGGTGCTCGGACGCTCCCTGGAGCTCGCCCTGGGGCGCGACGACAACGAAGGGGCCGCCCGTCGGCTGCTCGCATCGCCGACGACGCCCTTCGCGCGGTACGAGGCCCACGCCCTGCTCCATTTCGCCCGGGGGTGGGTGGAAGACCTGGAATCCGCCTTCCGCGAGATCGTGGCGCTGAGGGAGCGGGCTCCGGCAGACGTCTGGAGCGGGTTCCTCCGCGGTCTCAGGGTGCGCCGCCGCATCACCGAGGCCTGGGAGGCGGTCCACGCGTCGGATGCTCGCGCGCCGTAGCACGTCGCCCCTCCCCCGCGTGACCGTCCCGGGCCCCGCGATCCTGTACCCCTCGCCCGTGGCCGCGTGCGCACGGGTCGTAGCGGCTTCGGGAACGCAAGCCCGACGCACAGCGGTTTGATGTCGGATGATGTCAGTGGTATCTTCTGACATCACGGAGATGACACATGACCCAGGTGACCGCAAGGCTGCCGGACGACCTCGTGAAGAGCCTCGACGACGCCGCGAGATCCCTCGACCGCAGCCGGGCCGAGATCATCCGACAGGCGATCGAGTACTACCTCGCCGACGTCGACGACCTGCGCCTGGCCCTGGAGCGGTTGAAGGACCCGGCCGACCCGGTGCTCGACTGGGACGAGGTGAGGCGTGACCTACTCGCTGCGGATTAAGAAGAGCGCGGCGAAGGCCCTCGCGAAACTCCCGCGGGACGACCGCCTCCGGCTCATCGAGGCCATCGACCGTCTCCGAGAGGAGCCCAACGCCGGAGGCGTGTTGAAGGGGGAGTTCGCCGGCCTTCGACGGTTGAGGGTGGATGGCTACCGGATCATCTACGAAGTGATCGACGACCGTCTCGTCGTTCTCGTCATTCGGATCGGACACCGGAGAGACGTGTACCGCTCGAAATGACGGTCGGACAGGTCTTCGAGCCTGCACCGAGGCCTGGGAGGCGGTGCACGCGTCGGATGCTCGCGCGCCGTAGCATGGCGCTCCTGCCGCATGACCGTCCTGAGTCTCGAGATCCCGTACCACTCGCCCTTGGCCGCGTGCGCGCGGCTGCGGTCGGTCTCCGCGTGCGGCGCCGGGCTCGTCCTGCTGGACAGCGCGCTCCGCGACGATGCCCGCGGGCGGATCTCCTACCTCGCCGTCGATCCCTTCCGGACGCTCACCAGCAAGGACGGCCGGCTGCGGCTCGACGGAGGAGAAGAGTCGTCGGGCGATCCGTTCGCCGTGCTCGCGGCCCTCCTCGACCGCGAACGGCTTCCGACGACGCCCGGTCTCCCTCCGTTCCAGGGCGGGGCGGCGGGGGTGTTCGGCTACGAGCTGGCGCAGCACCTCGAACGGGTGCCCCTCGCGGCCGAGGACCCCGGGGGAGGGCCCGACCTCGCGGTGGGCTTCTACGACGTCGTCGTCGCCTACGACCACGCCGACGAGCGCGCGTGGATCGTCTCGAACGGGCGTCCCGAGACGAACGAGGGGGCGCGTCGCCGTCGGGCCCGGCGGCGCCTCGACGCGTTCGCCGCCCTGCTCGCCGGGCCGGTGGAGGAAGCCGGCCCCCCGCCGCCCGCGCGGCCCGCCGCCTGCACGTCCGACTTCTCGCGCGCCGAGTACGAACGCCGGGTCGGAATCGTCATCGAGCGGATCCTGGCCGGCGACATCTTCCAGGCGAACCTGTCGCAGCGCTTCCGCGTGCCCTCCTCGGAGCCACCGTTCGATCTCTACTCGAGGCTCCGTCGCGACAACCCCGCCCCGTTCGCCGCCTACGTGGAGCTCGGCGGCCTGGTCGTCGCCTCCGCGTCGCCGGAGCGGTTCCTCCGCCTGGACGGACGCCGCGTCGAGACACGTCCGATCAAGGGCACCCGCCCGCGGGCCGCGTCACCCGACGCCGACCGGCAGGCGGCCGAGGCCCTCCTCGCCAGCGAGAAGGACCGGGCGGAGAACGTGATGATCGTCGATCTCCTCCGCAACGACCTCTCCCGCGTGTGCCTCGACGGCACCGTCGAGGTGCCCGCGCTCTGCGTCCTGGAGAGCTTCGCGACCGTGCATCACCTGGTCTCCACGGTGGTCGGGGAACTCCGCCCGGGCGTCGGCGCGGTCGACCTCCTGCGCGCGACCTTTCCGGGCGGATCGATCACGGGCGCACCGAAGATCCGCGCCATGGAGATCCTCGCCGAGCTCGAGCCCGTCCGCCGCGGACCCTACTGCGGGAGCATCGGCTGGATCGGGTTCGACGGCGGGATGGACACGAGCATCGCCATCCGCACCATGACCTTCCAGGGCGGCGAGGTCTCGTTCGGCGTCGGAGGGGGCGTGACCGCCGACTCGGATCCGCGAGCCGAGTACGACGAGACGATCGACAAGGCGCGCGCGCTCCTGCGTGCCGCGGGCTGCGAGCGCGTGCCGACGTGATCCTCCTGATCGACAACTACGACTCGTTCGTCTTCAACCTCGGCCGGTACGTGGGGGAGCTGGGCTACGAGCGCGAGGTCGTGCGCTGCGACAGCATCGGACTGGACGGCATCGCCGCGCGCGCCCCGTCGCACCTCATCCTCTCCCCGGGACCCGGCAGGCCGGACGACGCGGGGATCTCGTGTGCCGTCGTCGACCGGTTCGCCGGCCGGATCCCCATCCTGGGCGTGTGCCTGGGTCACCTCTGCATCGGCCGGGTCTTCGGCGGGCGGGTCGTCCGCGCGAGGCGGCCGCTGCACGGCAGGACCTCCCCGGTGACCCACGACTCGAAGGGCGTGTTCGACGGACTGCCCAACCCGCTTCGCGCCGCGCGCTACCACTCGCTCGTGCTCGACCCCGACCGGATCCCGGACGTCCTCGAGGTCTCGGCGGTGAGCGAGGAGGGCGAGGTCATGGCCGTACGCCACCGGACGCTCCCCGTCGTCGGCGTGCAGTTCCACCCCGAGGCCGTCCTCGCCGAGTCCGGCCACGAACTCCTCGCGAGCTTCCTCCGGATGGAGCGCCGACCGTGACGCACCACCAGACGATCTACGACCAGGCCGGGGCCTACGACGTGGCCTTCTCCTTCCGCGACTACGCCAAGGAGTGCGACTTCCTGTTCGACGTGGCGCGCCGCTACGCCGGACGGGAGCCGGCGAGCTTCCTCGAGATCGCGGCGGGTCCGGCCAACCACGCGCTCGAGATGGCGCGGCGCGGTCTCGTCTCGACGGCGTTGGACCGCTCGCCGGGCATGGCGGCCTACGGCCTGGAGCGCGCCGCGCGCGAGGGCCTCGTGGTGGAGTACGTCGAGGGGGACATGGAGCGATTCGCCCTGTCACGGACGTACGACATCGCCGCCTGCATGATCGCCTCGTGGTCCTACCTCCTCGACAACGACGCGGTCCTGAGGAACCTCGCCTGCGTGGCCGCCGCGCTCGAGGAAGGCGCGCTGTTCGTCGTCGAGCTCTCGCATCCGAGGGACCTGCTGACGAGGAGGAAGTCCACGAAGAACGTCTGGGACGCGGAGCGGGACGGCGTCCAGGTCTCGACCCGGTGGGGTCTGCCGGACGACCCCTTCGACCCCGTGACCCAGGTGCGGCAGGTCACCGTCGAGGTGGACGTCGAGGATGTGAACGGCAGGCGGACCTATCGGGAGAGGGCGCCCGAGCGCGAGTACGGGCCGAACGAGGTGAAGGCGCTCGTCGAGGCCAGTGGCCGCTTCGAGATGGTGGCCCTGCTCGGCGCACTCGACGTCGACCTGCCGCTCGACGACGAGAAACACTCCTGGCGCATGATTCCCGTCCTGCGGAAGAGGGCGACGACGCCGTGAGGACCTGGCAACCGCTCCTGCTCGCCCTGGTGACCCTGTTCCCCGCGTTGGCGGCACGGGCGGGGGAGACACCGCGGCCCGCGGACGTCGACCGGCTGGTGGCGGAGCTCGACGGTGCTCACGAGCAGACCCGTCACCTGGCGCGTGTCCTCGGGACACTCGCAGGCCGCGCCACACTCGACGAGGCCGTGACGGAGGCTCTGGACCGGCGCAGGCTGCAGGACGTGCGGGATGCCCTCCGGGATGTCGTCTCGTCCCTGCAGGGTGACGACCTGACGGAGCCGCTGCGCGAGTGGGCCGAGGACGTGGACCTCCTCCAGGGCACCGTGGCCGACATCGGACGCAACCTGGTGGGTGCCGACGTGCTGACGTCCGACCTCCGGGCCTTCCTCGCGCGCGAGGACGCGGCCCGGGTGCTGAACCGGGTGCTGGTGCGTCCACGCCACCGGCCGCACGGTCTGCAGGTCGCCCTCGCCCGCTGCCTCACGTCGGACGACGCCGGACGGCTCCACGTACCGTCCGCACTCCGGGAGCGCGCGGAGCGCGTGCTGCAGAGCGACCGCGACGTCAAACGCGCCCTCGTGCGTCTTGCCGAAGCGGCGCCTGATCTGCGGAAGAAGATCAGGGGGGAGGAGCCGTGGCGCCGTGCCCTCGCCGCCCTGCTCGAGGATGAGCTCGGTTTCACGGTGCTCCTCCACGCGGCGGGGGCGTGGAAGGGGGACACAGAGGAGACGGTCGACCAGACCGTGGAGCGACTGATCGCCCTGCTCTCCGAAGAAGGATCCCGGCCACCTCTCTCCTTCCTCGCCCGGGCACGAAATCTCCGCCGGTCGGCTCCGGAGGCGCTCCGACTCGCGCGGGCCTACGCGGCGCGCCTCGACGACGACAGCGCGCTCGATGCGTGGCGCGCCCTGCTGGGGTCTCCGGAGGCTCTCTTCCTGTCGCCCGGCGGACGGATGGAGCGCGGCAAGGCGGTCGACGTGTTGCTCGACCGGACGGGCTTCGGGCGCGCGCTCGTCACCTCGGACGACGGGACGGTGCGCGTCAATCCCCACGCACGGTGGGATCTCGACCGCATCCTCGACGCGCTGCGGGCGGATGCGCTCGAGGCCGCGGTCGCGGATGCCGCGGTCGTGGGCTCGACGCTCCCCCAGACCTGGGCCTCCCCCGTGGGTCGGGACCTGCTCCGCGAGATCGCGACCTGGGAGGCGAAGCGGCACGCCGTGGAGCCCTTGGCCGCCTGGATCGACGAGGTCCTGGAAGCGGGACCGGAGGGTCTCTGCGTCCGCGCTGGAGCCGGAGCCTTGCTGGACGCGCTGCTCGCTCGCGTTCCCGAGGTGGAGCGGGAGTTCGACTCTACCGTGTCCGTCAGTCTGGACCCAGCGTCGCTGACCTGGCAGGCCGACGCCCTCGATCTGCTGCGCTCCTCGATCTTCTACAACCCGCGCACCGGGTACGGGCACCGGGCGTACGTCACCCAGTTCGAGGACCACCACGCGGCGCGGCTCTTCGGCACGTTCGGCTGGAGCGCGAAGGTGTCGAAGGACCTCGCGGACTTCAAGAAGCGCATCCGCGCCCGCAAGGAGGGGCTGCAGCGGCTGGCGAAGACGCACGACAAGCTGATCGTCCACATCAGCGGCGTGCCGCCCTGGCTGAGCTCCTGGGAGGGGACGGGCACCTTCGAAGGCGGCGGCTGGGAGGACGAGCAGGCGCACCTGCCGAAGGACCTCGACGTCTGGAGGGAGATGATTCGCGAGCTCGCGCTCGTGTTCCGCGAGGTCGAGGGCGTCGAGCGCTACTACGAGTTCTGGAACGAGCCCGACCTCGAGTACTGGCAGGGCAGCCTCGAGGAGTTCCTCGCGCTCTACGAAGCGACGGCGACGACCGTTCGCGAGTTCGACCCCGAGGGACGGGTCGGCGGGTGCGCGGTCAACCAGTGGGACGGCAAGATCCACAGGAAGCGGGGTTCGGACGTCCTGGTCCACGAGCTGATCCGGTTCGCGGCGAAGCGGAGGCTGCCGCTCGACTTCGTGTCCTGGCACCACTTCGGTCGACCTGTCTCGGCCATCGCGGAGGCGAAGGCCTCGTACGCCGCGGAGCTGGCGAAGCACGGATTCGACGAGAACGTGGAGTTCCTGGTGACCGAGTGGCCCGCACCCGGTCGCGGCGCGCCCTACGGCAACGTCTTCTTCGCTGAGACGATGCTGGGCTTCTTCCGCGCGCAGGTCGACGCTCAGACCGCGTCCTGCTGGGAGGAGTTCCACGCGCAGCCCGACCCGCAGGGCTTCCCTCCCTGGGGTCTGATGACGCAGCAGGGCGAGAAGCACGGAACCTGGTACGTCCACCGCTTCTTCGACCGACTCGTGCGCGGGAGTCGCGGCGTGACCGTCGTGCGTGAGGAGGCGGGCCCCGTCGTGGTCGTCTCGCGGAAGGACGCCGGGGTCTACGATCTCCTCGTCTGGCGCACCGGCACGCCGCCGCGGGTGAAGGCTGCCTGGGACGTGTTGCAGGAGGCGGGCTTCGGCCGGAAGGACGGACGCGTCTACGGCACGCTCGACCGGTTCGAGCGTGCGCTCCGCGATGGCGGACCGGCCGAGGAGCGCTGGGAGGAGGCCTTCGCCGCGGCGGCGGAGGCCTACGAGGCCGCGGGTCCCGTCACCGAACGACTCCTGCTCGAGATCGAGGGCGCGGTGTCGGTCGAGGTGCTCTTCGCGGAGTCCGCTCGAACGGAGCACGCCGTGAAGCGCGTGGCCGCCCTGAAGAACGCCCTCACGTGCCCGCTGGAGCGCTACGAGGTGCTGCACCTGACGATTCGCCTGCGGGGTCGCGCAGGCGGCGACTGACCCCCCTGGGATCAGGGATCCACGGTCCGCATGCCGCCCGCGGGGTACCGCGTGCCCTGGGCGACGCCCGCGGGCGCGACCTCGTCGAGTCCGGCCACGAACTCCTCGCGAGCTTCCTCCGCACGGAGCGCCGACCGTGACGCACCCCATCTACGCAACTCAGGCGGGGGCGAGTACGGTCCAGCCGAGCATCCGCGCGGCTCGCGCCAGTCGCGCGTCGTAGCAGACGAAACGGGACAAGGACTCTCCGAGCCGTGCGGCCGCGGCCAGGTGGATTGCGTCCAGGGTAGGAAGATCGACGGGCTCGATGGTTCCCGCGGTGGCGAGCACCCGATTGTCGACTCGAACGAGGTCGATGTACCCCAGCACTTCACGTGCTTTCCTCATTGCGCCCTCTCCAAGGGGCAGGACGGCCCGGGCAACCTCGGCGCGGGCCAGGGCGCTTGACACCATGGGGCGACGGCGACGCACATACTTGCGGAGCGCGTTCGACTCCGGTTCACGCACGACCAGCTTCACGATGGCCGAGGAGTCGGGATAGACGGCCCGCTCAACGCTCATTGGCACGGACCCGCTCCAGAACCGACGAAGGCGGTTCTCGACCGGACTGGAGTTCCAGGGGTTCGGGGAGATCGCCGATATCGCCCGTTGCCTCGTCCACTTCCCCTGCAGTGCGCAGCGCTTCCAGCGGTGGGGCGTCCGGTATCGGGCTCAACAGGGCAACGGGCCGGCCACGATCGGTCACCTCGAACGTCTCGCCCGCTCGAACGCGGCGGAGGAACTCGCTGGTGCGCTGCCGCAACTCTCGGATGCCGATCGAACTCATGGTGCTATTTGTCGCACAACGACCGGGGGCAGGACAGCATCCCGAGCTTCGACGGGGGCAGGGAGAGGGGCACCCGGGGCGGTTGGTTCCGCTGCGCTCCTGGAGTTCTCCCGGCGTCTCGCCGCCCTTCCAGGCTGGTCCCGGCTGCGAGATCGGCTGCAACCGATCCCCGGACCCCGGCCAGGCCTCCAACCCCTCGGCTGCGACCGCTTCGGCCTGCCTGCTGTCGAACGTCGGGAACGCGGGCGGTTCACCGACCAGCTGCGCGAGGGTGAGCGCGCTTGCGATGTGGATGGCGTCGAATCCGCGGAGGGCGCGTCGCTCGGCCAGCTCGCCCGCCAGGCGAGCGAGGCTCGCATCGATCTCGACCACCACGAAAGCAGGCAGGTCTCGCTCCAGGTCGGCCACGGACGAACGCAGCGGACGGTCACCGAGCAGTCCCTCCCGGTTGAGCCGCGCCAGGGTCGATCGTGCCTCGGGACAGGCCACCCGAGAGATCGCCGCACGCTCGGCTCGACGCAGCCGGCTGCGGACCTCGTCCGAGGCGTGCTACGAGACGTAGAGCTTGACGAGCGCGCTGGTGTCGAGAAACAGGTTCACCGGCGGCCTTCGATGACGGCGTCGGCCGCCGGAGACCCGGGGAGCTTCGGCGGTCTGCGGCTGCCGCGCGGCCGGCCGCCGGACCACGAGATCCGACCGGTTCGCGCCAGGTTCTCGAGGATCGCGTCCTCGTCGCGGCTTGCGAAGGGCACCAGCAGCGCCACGGGGCGCTTGTGCTCCGTGACGGTGATGATCTCACCCCCACGAACGCGTTTGATGACCGCGCTCAGGT
>JAUXCH010000176.1 GCA_030618975.1 Planctomycetia bacterium | reverse complement strand
TGGCCCCCGACTTGGAGGAGATCGCGCAGCGTGCGCCCCTCGACGTAGTCCATGACGAGGTAGTGCGCCTCACGTCCTTCCCACGTGCCGCTCGAGAGATCGAGGATCCGAACCACGTTGTCGTGCCGGATCTGCTTGCCGATCTCCGCCTCCCGCCGGAAGCGCCGGAGGAACCCGGGCGTCTCGAGAAGGTGCGGGTGGATGATCTTGAGCGCGACCCGCTCTCCGGCCTCGAGCTCCGGCCGGGCGTCGACGACCTCCGCGAGGACCACCCGGCCCATCCCGCCGGACCCGAGCTCTCCCAGGATCCGGTAGGGGCCGATGCGGTCGGTGGACATGGGCCCATTGGATCGGATGCGATCCCCGAGACAAGAGGCAACGGCGAAAACGAGGTTCGGTGGCTCCGAGGGCTCAGCGCACCACGACCGGGACGGCTCCCGTGTCGGTCTCCAGGGGGCGCCCGTCCGGCGCGTGGGCGCCGATCAGACGCACCGTGTACCGCACGCCCTCCCGGAGGGTGACGCCGTGGATCCGGAGGAAGCGGGTGCCGGGCTTGTACTCGGTCTCCAGGTCGTCGATCGACACGGCGCGTCCGGCTTCCGACTCCAGGACGAGCAGGCGACGGGGCCTGGCGACGTCCGCCCAGTGCACGCGTCCGCTGAACCTCAGCCCCAGGGTGTACGAGTTCGAGGTCGTCCCCCCCTTCTCCGGTCTCGCCCGCGCGCTCTCGATGACGAGGGGCGAGGCAGGAGCGCCGGGTCGGGCGGACGAATACGCGTCGTGGTCCAACCGGACCCCTGCAGGCGCACGCCGGTCGTCGTCCGACGCGACCAGCCGGCACAGGAACCTGTGTTCCGCGCCGACGGGATCGAGCTGGAGCAGCAGGAGATTGCGCCCCTTCCGAAGCCGGACCGGTACGCGCAGGTCGTCCGGATCGTAGCGTCGCCTCGTGCTCGGCAGGGCGAGCGCCTCGCCGCCCCACCACGCCCGCACGACGCCGTCGAGCCCCAGCACCAGGACCGCGTCCGTAGACCGCCCGGCGCGGAAGAAGGCCGCTGCCACCCGGTGCACGGGCCGACCCTCCGCGAGGACGGGCGACGCCCCCCCGACACCGTCTCGCGCCTCGGCGAGGACGGCCCACGTCTGCGTTCCGACCGACCGCCCGGGCTTCGGCGGACGCCCGTGGAGCTTGCGGGCGGTCTTGACGTCGACGGAGAACCCGTCGGCGGAAGGCGGCCCGGCCACCAGCCACCGGTCGACGACGAGCGACGAGCCCGGCTCGCGCCTCAGATCCCAGGGGCGGCGCGCGCCGACGTCGCCGGTCGGACCGAGGTCGCCCCCGTCCGTCGCCGCGCCGAGCGCGGGGGAGGAAGGGCGGACCTGGAACGTGCGCGCGAGGCTTCCGACCAGGACGGGGATCGACGGCTTCACGGGCAGTGCTCGCACGAACGAGGGATCCGCGTGGAGCGCGGCCTCCCCCACCGGCGTGTCGCCCACCGCGATCGTCTCGTTCTCGTGGTAGAGGTTGTTCGACCGGACGACGCGGTCCGTGACGTTGCTGTACTTGCGCTGGAACGTCGAGGCGACCAGCGCCGTGCGGTTTCCGACGAACATCGAGTTCGTGAGCCGGGAGGCCCCTTGGAGCCCCACGCTGCACCGGAGGAACAGGGAGCGGTCCACGAAGGGTCCGAGTCCCGACACGGGACCCGTGATCCCCTCGCGCGAGTTTCCCACCCCGGTCACGCACCCGAAGAACAGGCACCGCTCGATCTCGGGGCGCCCCCCGCGCTCCACGGTCACGCCCGCGTAGCAGTCGCCGAACCGGCAGCGCTCGACGTGAGGCGCGCTCGAGGACAGGTCCGGCCCGGCCCGACGCGCGGAGGCCCACAGGCGGCCGGTCTGCACACCCGTCGAGCAGCGGTGGAAGACGCAGTCGCGGATGCGAAGGCCGGGCGCGCCGGCCTGGACGGCCGCCAGCCCCCCCTCGAAGACGCACCCCCTCAGTTCGGAACCCTTCGTCGCGTCCGGGTGGAACACGAGGCCCAGCCAGGGCTGGTCGTCGATGTCGGGACGGCCGACCGGCGCCTTCTCCACCCAGACCTGCGACACGAACCTCACCGGCGCGGACAGGCTTCCGTCCGCGACGAGGAGGCCGTGCACGTGCAGCTCGACCAGGCCGTCGTTCCAGCCGCCGCGCGGATCGGCCTTGGATGAGATCACGATCCGGGTACCCGGGGCGATGTCGAGGCGCACGTCCTGCGCCACGGTCACGTCGCCGAGGAGCCGCACCGTGCCCTGCCACGTGGTGTCCTCCTTCACGTCGCCCTTCACCGCCGTCTCCTCCTCTCCACGTGCGGCGACCGGCACGGCGAAGAGGAGGAGGAGCAGCAGCACGAGGAGCGGCCGACAGCGCACGAACAGGAACAGGAACCCCATCACGGGCCCCAGGCGGAGGCGGGGATGTCGTAGTACGCCCAACCGCTGTCGGGCACGCGGTCCATGCGCCGGGCCTCGGACCACGCCATCACGCGGAAGCGGGTCTGGGCCGGCGGACGCGCGATGCGCGTCTCGAGCAGCCGGTCCCCGACGGCCCAGGCGGTGTCGTCCGCGGTGAGCCTCGGCGTCCGAACGGGCACCGTCACCGTGCGGTACTCCATGTAGCTGCCGCCGCCGAGCGGCTCGAAGGCGAAGGTGATCGCGTCCCACACCGAGATGTCGTCGCCGTCGGGCGGAACCGACGCGAGTCCGAACCCGGGATGCGCGAGGCGGAGGCGCGCGTAGAGGGCGTCCTTCCCGTGCTCGACCTGCAGGTCGCGGATGTCCAGACCCTCCGCTGCGGGGTGCAGCTCGTCGACGTCGTCCACGACGCGCGGCCCGCCGCTCCAGTCGTCGTCGAGGCCGTCGACCCGGATCTCGAGTCCGTCGTCGACGCAGCGGTACGGGAGCCACACCGGTTGTTCGGCGAGGACGCTCTCGACCCGGAGATACAAGCCGATCCGCTCGTTGTAGCGCAGTCCCTGCTCCTTCAGCATCTGGAGCGGCAGCGCGAAGTAGTACGTCTTGTCGCGCACCCGGGGCCGGAGCACGGGGTCCGTCCCGGACCAGAGCCACTGCAGCCCGTGCGATCCGCCCGACGCCGCGTCGAGGGGCCGGGGCACGGCCCACCCCGCCGTACGAGTCTCGAACGCGGGCAGGAGGCCCGCAGGCGCCTTCTTCTCGGTGTTCGGACGGAAGCGCGACCCCGCGCTCACCCGCACGTACAGATCGGCTCCGTAAATGCCCGTGGCCTGGTTGCCGTCGCAGTCGACGAGCAGGTCCACGGCCTCGTACATGCCCAGCTTGAGCGGCAGCCGGAACTCGACCCAGACGTGCAGCCAGCCCTTCTCCGCGTGCACGTTCACGCGCGTGACGTCGTGCAGCACGTACCGCGACGTGGACGTGTGGACGTCCGCGTACGCCGTGCCTCTCGGCTCCGGGAAGCTCTCGTCCGGTTTCCCCGGCTCTGCGGCCCGAACGGCCGAGGAGCCGAGCAGACCCACGAGCACCAGCAGGATGGCCACACGAAGTTCGATGCGTCTCTTCTCCCGCCGGGACCCGGCTGGCGCTCCCGGAGTGTAGGGAGGACGCGCTTCGGGGTCAGGCACGAATCCGCGACTTTCGCGGACGACCCGCCGCTTCTCCTCCGTTTCAGGGGGTGCAGCGACGGCCCCTTCCGGGCAAGATGCTCGGGCCGACCCGGGTGGTGGGCAACCCGGCACGGTCCGCCGGGAAGGAGAACGACCCATGTGGACGACGTTGCTCTATCTGGCTCTGGGATTGATCGAGCTGGCGGTCATCGCCCGGGCGATCGCACGCCCGCACCGCGACCCCGCGTCGCGCATCGCCTGGGTGGTGGTGATCGCGGTCCTGCCCGTGGTCGGCATCTTCGCCTACCTGCTCTTCGGCGAGACCAACATCGGGCGCAAGCGCGTCGCGCGGGCCCGAGCGGTCCTCGAGGGCATCCCGCCTCCCGCCGCCCCCGCCCCGCAAGACGAGGCCAACCTCCGCCCGGAGTTCCCCGACCGGGTTGCGCCGCTCTTCAAGCTGGGCGAGACCATCAACGGATTCCTGCCCGTCGGAGGCAACACGGCGTACCTCACGGCCGACTCCAACGCGGCGATCGACGCCATGGTCGCCGACATGGACGCGGCCGAAGACCACATCCACCTGACCTTCTACATCTGGCTCGCGGACAACAACGGTCTCAAGGTCGTCGAAGCGTTGAAGCGCGCCGCCGGCCGAGGCGTTGCCTGCCGCGCCATGGCCGACGGCCTGGGCTCCCGGGCCCTGATCGCCTCGAGCCACTGGAAGGACATGCGCGAGGCGGGCGTCAAGATGGGCGTCGCGCTGCGGATCGGCAACCCTCTGCTCCGGATCTTCCACGGCCGCATCGACCTCCGCAACCACCGCAAGATCGTGGTCGTCGATGACTGGATCACGTACTGCGGCAGCCAGAACTGCGCCGACCCCGAGTTCCGCGTGAAGCCCAAGTACGCGCCCTGGGTGGACACGCTGATGCGCTTCGAGGGACCCATCGCGCGCCAGAACCAGCACGTGTTCATCGGCGACTGGATGACCTACGTCGACGAGGACGTCCGGAGCATGCTGGAGGCCCCGATCCGGGCCCCCCACACGGGGTTCCCCGCCCAGGTCATCGCCACGGGTCCGACGGTCCGGAGCTCCGCCATGCCGGAGACCTTCGAGACCCTGATGTACGCGGCCCGCCACAAGCTCGTCATCACGACGCCCTACTACGTACCCGACGAGTCGATGCAGGCGGCGCTCTGCGCGGCCGCCAACCGCGGGGTCGACACCACGATCGTCTTCCCGGCCCGCAACGACTCCTGGATCACGGGCGCCGCGAGCCGCTCCTACTATCGGGAGCTCCTGGAGGCCGGCGTGAACATCCAAGAATACGTGGGCGGCCTTCTCCACGCGAAGACGATGACCGTCGACGACGACGTGACCCTGATCGGCTCCGCGAACATGGACCGCCGCAGCTTCGACCTGAACTACGAGAACAACATCCTCCTCTGGGACGAAGCGCTGACCGCGGAACTGCGAAAGCGCCAAGAGACGTTCCTCGCGAGCTCGAACGAGGTGACGCTCGCAGAGGTGGAGGCCTGGTCGGCCGGCCGGCGCCTCTGGAACAACACCATCGGGATGCTCGGGCCGCTGCTGTGAGTCGTTCATCACCACCCATCCCCCCGTCTCCCAGGCGGCGGCAGGTCCCAAGGAACGAACCCTGATCCACACGACCGCCGGCCTGGCAAACCGGAGGCCCAAGGGTTCGAGTCCCGTGACTCCCGCCGCTATCTCTTGGACTCCCTGCTGGTCAGCCGCGGTGGGTCGGACGCATTTGAAGGCGGAGCCGCAAGCCGTGGCTCCGGGGGTTCCCCCTGCGCTCCAGACCTGGAGTCGCACCTCATGCGTCACCAGCCACTACTCACCAGCCAGGAGGCGGTTGCGGGATGAAAGGACCGCGCCGCCACGCCCGGGGATGAAAAGCGAGCCGCCGCTGGCGATCTACGCGCGCCCTGCGTAGGGTGCCCCTGCCGTGACGGGGTTCTGGAGAGCCCCATGGCCGCACGAGGGAAGAGCGTGGATTGCGTTTGTGGTCTCGTGCGAACTCGTACGAACAGTGAGGACAAGCACGATGACGAGGACAAGTGTATCGGGACTGGTTGCGTTGGTGGCCTTGGTAGCGCTCGGGACGGGCTTCGGGGAGCAATCGGCGCAGGCTGGAGCGACGGTCATCAAGGAGCTTCCGATTGGTGGGGTCCAAGATGCGACCGAGTGCTGTGACGAGTACGTCTCTCTCACCGGGGTAGCGCATATCGTGTTGCCCCCCAGTGGTGGCGTCCGTCTCAAGGTCTCCGACGTTGCCGGCGTAGGTCAGACGACGGGCGACGACTATGTGGGCGTTGGTGTTTCGACGCAGGTTGTCACGGACAAGACCGGAGGGAACGGTGCGACGGTTTCGACCTTCGCGTTCCACCTGCGCATGCGCAGCGACACCTGCGACTTCCTTGCACACGGGAACGCTCACATCACGACCAATGCAAACGGTGACGTGACCGCCGACTTCGATTTCGGCTCGGTCACCTGCAAGTAGGACTCGACAGGTACAAGCTGTGGCCATCGCGTCGGCGGGCCCAGCCGAGGCTGCCGGCTCACGCATGGCCCGAAACTCCTCCGGAGCGTCCACCGTCGTTCCAGCCCCTCCCTGGCTTCACGCCAGATGGCGAGAGGAACGACGTCCTCGACCTGTTTGTCGTTACTTCAGAGGCCGTGGTTTCGGAGTGGGGCACAGTGCCTTGCGTCCCATCGGGCGCCGGCACGGCCCTCGAACAGCGGGTTGCAGCGGACGCGGCTGCCGCCCCCCCCGGCTCGTCCAGCGTCGTGCTATCGTTGCGCTCGGGCAACTTGCCCGAGGTCGAACGACCCTCTGAGCTGGCAAGCTGTTCGGGGAGGACGCCGCGCCGTGAGGTCGGTACGGGTCGATACGCCCCAGGGACCTGGCGGACGTGCGGGACGCGAACGCTCTCGGAGCTGGGCGTGGCACGTCGTGATCCTGGCTCTGTCCCTGCCGCTTCTCGGACCGCTCGGCTGCACCTCGAACCCGGCTCAGTTCATGGGCAGCGGTCAACCGGACGCGTGGCAACGTTCGCCCGGCGAGTCGCTTCGGTCTGCCGGCATGCAGGTTGGCGTGGTGGTCGGCGCCGCGGTGCTCGTGGTGGGTGGGGTGATCGCCCTCCTGTACCTGATGGACGATTCCGACGACGAACGGTTGGGGCCGCAGGAACCCTGGCCGTAGGGGCGGCACGGATCTCCTCGTGCCCCCCCACGCTTCGGCGCCGTCGCCCGGGCCGCTCCGCTCGGCTTCGGCGACTTCGTCGCCTTCGCCTCGTACCTCGACCGAGGCCCTGCCCCTCAGATCCCGTCCCTCTCTCTCGTCCATCGCTCGGCCGGCTCCTACCACAGGCCGGGTGCCGGGAGAGGGCTTCCTCAACACCCATTTCCCGCACTGGGCCGGACACGATTCCGTCGAGGAGCGCACGCACCGCAGGAGTCAGGAAGCAGTGCACGGTTGCGGCTACCTGAACATCTCGCTGCCCTCCCGCTCCGCCTTTCCCAGTCGTGACAGGACGACGTTCCTGCTTTGCTCGAGGAGGTGGACCGTCCGGCTCCTGAGGTTCAGCATCTTCAGGTCATCGCGCTCGATGGAGATCACCGTGGGGAGTCGCTGCGTCAGTCGGTACTCCAGCATCCGCTCGGCGTAGCAGGGGTCGGCGTACGTCCCGTCGGGGAGAAACACCGGGCACAGGCTCTCGAGGACGAGGCACGGGCAGTCCCAGAGTCCCCGGTTCTGCGCCATCAGGTTGTCCTCGACTACATCGCGCCACTCGACGGACCCCACGGACTGCAGCTCCTCGACGAACCAGTGGTGGGCGATGGCCCATTGGATCTGGAACATTCCGGACGCCAACTCTCCGTGAATGACCAGGGCACCCTCCGGCGCCTTCGCGTAGTCGAAACACACCTGGTGGCCGGGGACCTGTTGGACCCGCAGACCCGCCAAGCGCGCACGCCGATGCCGCTCGGGGATGATCAGGTCGTGGAAAATCCGGGTCTTCTTGGTGACCCCGGCCCTGCGCCTGCGTTCCGCTTCCTGCTCGGCCTCGGGAGTTCGCTCGGGGTCCACCTCGGCCAGCCACGCCTCCTCCAGCGGGGCGAGATCTCCGGCCGAGAAGCGCCACGCCCCCTCGGCCTCCGGGAGCTTGGCCACCACCCCTGCGAGCGCTTCGCGGCCGTGAGCGACCAACTCGTCCGGCCACCCTGGATCCCACTCGGCATCCGTCAGGTGCGGGGGAATGGGGCTTTCGGGCGGTTGCGCATTCGACCTTGCCAGCTGCCTGGTCAGGGTGGGTGCAGTTCCCTGCATCCCCTTGCAGCACGCACGCCAGGTACCCGGCGCCTCGAGCCTGCTCTACGTCGCCAGAAGCTCGAAGTCGCGCCTCACGCGCCAAGCCGTTGCGTACGAGCCGTAGGTTCGACGAGCGAGTTCCGCAGCGGCGAGGTCGGGCTCCGACTCGAGAAGGGCCCACATGTCGGCACGGTAGGTGGGTCCCACGTGGACCCGCTGGCGATAGGTCCGATGCACCTTGGCAAGTTCGCTCGGAGTCCGGATGTCGCTCGGGCGGTCACGAAGCACCCCGGCAGGTGCGCGGAGGGGTGTTCCCTCGAAGCGTGGATCTTCGCCTCGGCGGCGAATCTGGAAGGACGTGCCGGTTCGTAGGAGGGCCGTGCGACC
>JAUXCH010000519.1 GCA_030618975.1 Planctomycetia bacterium | reverse complement strand
GTGAGGAGGGGCACGCACAGGAGTACGAGCAGGAGGACGAGGAGGCGGGGGAGGAGGCGCATGGCGGTCATCGTATGCGGGGGCGGACGCCCAGCGGGAAGGTCGGGTTCGCTTCTCGATCGCCCGTCCGACGAGGAAGCGGCCGAGGGTGAGCATCCGGATCCCTCCACGCCACGCGCGTCTCGGCGGCGGCCTCGCCTCGCGGGAGGGCCGCGATGACGGCGTCGGCCAACGCGCTCTTGCGCGGGATGAGCGGGAAGGCGTCCTCGTCGCAGACCGCCACGCAGAGAGCGTCGCATCCCTCGCACACGTCCGGATCCACCCGGGCGACGTCGGTGAACCCCGCGTCGACCCGCGTGTACGAGATCGCGTCGTACGGGCAGACGTCAGCCACGGAGCCCGCAGTCGACGCGGACGTCCCCGTGGATGACGTGCATCTCGCCCCGCTCGCCGGTGAGGGCGTCGACGGGGCAGGCCTTGGCGCGGGCGGTGCAGTCGATGCAGGTCCCGGTGATCGTGCAGGCCATGCAGGAATCCCGGGTGGCCCGCTAGGATACGGACTGCCAGGGGCCCGGCTCCCGGTGCCCGCTGGGACGCGAAGACGATGACGAGGAGGATCGCTTGAAGGTCGAATCCCGCCTGGTCCTCACGCTCCTGGTCCGGCTGGCCTTCCTCGTCTTCGCCGGCTGGGTGGCGCTCGTCCCCGACACCCTTCCGGGCTCGCACATGATCGTCCGCATGGGCCTCGCGGCGACCTTCCTCGTGGTCGCGATCCTGGTGGGCGAGCTCGCCAAGCTGCAGATGCAGTTCGAGATGCTCCTGAAGGCGCTGCGCTCGGCGAGCGCGCAAGTCGTCGCCGAAGCCGCGCCGCCCAAGGACGAGAACGTGGCGGTCGGAATCCTCATCCGTGCCCTCGGCTCGCGCGAGGCGAGCACGCGGGAGAAGGCTCACGGGAACCTGGTCCGCATCACCGGCCAGGATCTCCCGCCCGACCGCAAGGTCTGGGAGGCCTGGTGGAAGAAGCGCCGGGAGGCGGCCGGGCAGGAGTGAAGAGCGTGTCGAGAGCCCAGTCCCCGCAGCTGCCCCGCGTGCTCGCACCGCTCGAGGCGGACCTGGCGTGCGTGGAGGAGCGGTACCTCGCCATCGTCACGAGCGTCTCGGACCGCACCCGGGACCTGCTCGACGAGATGCCGCGGTTTGCGGGCAAGCGGCTCCGGCCGTCGCTCGCCTGCGTCGCGGGCCGCGTCGCGTGCGGCGAGGTCACCGAGGAGGTGGCCACCGTCGCGGCCATCGTCGAGCTGATCCACACGGCGACCCTGATCCACGACGACCTCATCGACGCGGCCGAGGTCCGCCGCAAGCGCGCGACCCTGAACGCCCGGTTCGGCGATCAGTTCGCGGTGCTGGTGGGGGACGTGCTCTTCACGAAGGCCTACATGACGGCCGCCCAGCTCGAGGACCGCTTCGCGTCGCGGTACCTGTCCGCCGTCGTCGACGAGATCCTCGAGGGCGAGATCCACCAGGACCTCGTCACCCGCGACGCCTCCCTGGAGGCGTCCGGCTACCGCGAGATCATCCGGGGGAAGACGGCCGCCCTCTACGAGGCGGCGCTCGTGGTGGGAGCGCACTACGGCGGCCGACCCGACCTGGGACGGCCGCTCGGCCGGTACGGTCACCACCTCGGCATGGCCTTCCAGATCGTCGACGACCGGCTCGACCTGACCGGCGACGAGGCGCAGGTCGGCAAGACCCTCGGCCGCGACCTCGGCGAGGGGAAGACCACGCTGCCCGTGATCCTGTGGCGGGAGTCCCGCCCCGAGACCGAGCGTGCCGAGGCCCTGGCGCTGGTCGAGGCCGCCTGGGACGACCCCGAGGCCGCGGCCCGCCTGTGCGCGCGGCTCGACGCCGACGGCGCCCTGGCCGCCACCGACGCCGCCGCCGAGGTCGAAGTGGAAGCCGCCGTCGCGGCGCTCGCCGACCTCCCGGCCTCGAAGGAGCGGGATCTTCTCGAGACGATCGCGCGCTTCGTCCTCGACCGCTCCTGGTAGCGCGTATGCTGGCGGTGGCAGGGAGTGCCGACGCCGTGCGCGAGACGATCCTGGTCATCGAGGACGAGGAAGACCTCCGGGAGGTCGTCACCTACAACCTGAAGCGCGAGGGCTACCGCGTCGTGGCCACCGGCAGCGGCCTCGAGGGGCTGAAGAAGGCCTGCGACGAGGCGCCGGACCTGGTGCTGCTCGACCTCATGCTGCCCGACCTCGACGGCCTGGAGATCTGCCGCAGGCTGCGCTTGGATCCCCTGACCGCCCGGCTGCCCGTGATCATGGTGACGGCGAAGGGGGAGGAGAGCGACGTCGTCCTCGGTCTCGGCATCGGCGCGGACGACTACGTGGCCAAGCCCTTCAGTCCCCGCGAGCTCGTGGCGCGGGTGAAGGCCGTCCTCCGGCGCGGGCCGGTGCGCAGCGAGGACGGGCCCGCGGAACGGGTCGTCCAGGGCCCCCTCGTGGTGGACTCGTCGCGCCACGAGGCCCTGCTCGACGGCGAGCCCGTGAGCCTGACGGCCACGGAGTTCCGCCTGCTTCACTTTCTCGCTTCGCATCCCGGCCGCGTGTTCACCCGGGACCAGCTGCTCCGTCGCGTGCTCGGCGAGCAGGTCGTCCTCGTGGACCGCAACATCGACGTCCACGTCCGTTCGATCCGCCAGAAGCTCGGGCGCCACCGGACGCTCGTCGAGACGGTGCGCGGTGTCGGATACCGCTTCCAGGACGTCTAGCCGATGAGCCTCTTCTGGAAACTGTTCGCGGGCCTCAGCGCCTTGAGCGTCCTCACCGCCCTCCTCGTCGGCGCCCTCGCGCTACCGCGCCTCGTGGAAGCGGAGGAGGCGTCCACGGAGCGCCACCTCGCCTCGGTCGCGGCGCTCTTCGAGGGGGTCTCGCGGGACGCGCTGGGCGGAGGTGACGTCCACAGCCTCCAGCGCACCTGCGAGGCCCTGGCCGACGGTGGGGACGCGCGGATCACCGTAATCCGCGCGGACGGCGAGGTCCTGGCGGATACCCACCACGACCCGCAGGACATGGCCGACCACTCGACGCGTCCCGAGCTCGTCCAGGCCCGCGAGACCGGCTACGGGCGGTCGACCCGCTTCAGCGACACGGGCCGGATGCGGATGCTCTACGTGTCCCGGCGGGTGACCGAGGGCGACCGGCTCCTCGGATACGTCCGGGCGGCGCAGTCGCTGGGGCACCTCGACGAGCGCAAGGACGACCTCCGGGATCGTGTCGTGGGCGCGGCGCTGGTCGCCGTCCTGGTCAGCCTCGGGTTGGCCCTCACCATCTCGAGGCGGCTGACCCGGCCCCTGCGCTCGCTGACGCGCGCGGCCCAGGCCTTCGCCGGCGGGGACTACGAACAGCGCGTCGAGATCGAGTCGTCCGACGAGCTCGGGCGCCTGGGCGTGTCCTTCAACCGGATGGCCGGCCAGCTCCGCGAGCGCGTGGACACGATCTCACGGGACCGCACCGAGCTGCGCGCCGTCCTCACGAGCATGGAGGAAGGCGTCGTGGCCGTCGACCCCCAGGCCCGGATCGTGCTGATGAACGACGCCGCGGGACGCATCCTCGACCGGGACCCCGCCTCGGCCGTGGGTCGGGAGGTGCGGGACGTCCTGCCCTTCGGGGAGGCGGGCGAGGTCCTCGCCCGGGCCCTCGACGAACGGGAATCGGCCGAGCGCGAGGTCCGGCTCCCCGGCACGCCACGCGAGCAGTTCCTGCAGATTCACGCGGCGCCGCTGGGAGGGGAGGGAGACGCCGTGCGGGGCGCCGTGCTCGTGTTGCACGACAACTCCGAGCTGCGTCACCTCGAGAATGTCCGCCGCGAGTTCGTGGCCAACGTCTCGCACGAGCTGAAGACCCCGCTCGCGGCCATTCGCGGCTTCACCGAGACCATCCTCGACGACCCCGAGATGGACGAGGCGGTGAGGCGCCGCTTCCTCGGGCGCGTACGGCACCAGGTGACGCGCCTGACGGAGATGGTCGAGGAGGTCCTGATGCTCTCGCGCCTGGAGTCCGACGCGCCGGCGGGGGGGCAGGGGCGTGCCGACCTCGGCGTCTGCATCCGGGACGTCGTCCAGGCCCAGGTGCCCCTCGCGTCGGAGCGCGGGATCGAGGTCGAGGTCGACGTGCCGGACGAACCGCTGGTCGTCGAGGGCGACGAGGAGGGTCTGCGTCGCATCGTGGGCAACCTCCTCGACAACGCCGTCAAGTACACGCCGGCGGGCGGTTGGGTCCGGGTTCGCGCGCGTGACGGCGGGGACGCAGTGATCGTCGAGGTCGAGGACAACGGGATCGGCATCCCCGAGGAGGCGCGCGAGCGGGTGTTCGAGCGCTTCTTCCGCGTG
>JAUXCH010000703.1 GCA_030618975.1 Planctomycetia bacterium | reverse complement strand
GGCATGAGCTCCGACAGGTCCACCGCGGAGCGGGTCGGCACGAACCCACCCCGGCCGTCGCAGAGGAACGTGTGAAGCGAGCCGGCGCCGTCGAGGACGACGAGGTCCGTAAAGCAGTCGCCGTCCAGGTCTCCGACGCAGACGTCGCGCACACCCGCGCGGAGGGTGAGCGGCGCATCGCGTGGCGCCGGGAGGAACCCCCCGGACTCGTCGCCGAGGTAGACCTCGACGGAGGACGAGTCTTCACCGACGAGCACCAGGTCGAGCAACGGGTCGGCGTTGAAGCGTCCGGCGTCGATCCAGCGGGGTTCGGTCCGCCCGATGAACGGCGCGCTCGCGGCGTCATCCAATTTGGCGCTGCTCGTGCCGCGGAGGAGGTAGACCGCGCCGTCCTTGCCGTCCGCGACGGCGACGTCGAGCCGGTCGTCACTGTCGAAGTTCCCGGCCGTGACGGCGTAGGGAACCCAGCCCCACGGGTCGTAGTAGTCGTAGTAGTCGTACCAGCCCCAGCCGCCGCCCACGCCGACGCCGACGTAGGCCCCGCCACCGCAGGCCGCAAGGAGCAGCACGGCGATCAGACAACCCAGGACGGTGCGCGACACGGCGAGACTCCCCCCACGAGCCACTGGAGGTTACGTCCAGACCGGCCGTCCGTCTACGGTCCGGGCCGGATCCCAGGCTACCGAATCGCGGCGAGGAGGCGCCGGGCGCGGGCTTCCACGAGGTCGAAGCGGCCCTCGGCGACCTCCTGCCGGTCGAACAGGGGCGCCACGAGGCCCAGTGCGTGGGCTCCCGCGTCGAGCCAGGTCCTCGCGTTCTGCTCGGTCACCCCGTTCGTGGGGACGATGTTCAGGAACGGCATCGGCCCCAGGCAAGCGGCGACGTACGCAGGGCCGAGGCCCGGTGCGGGGAAGAGCTTCTGGAGCCGGGCCCCGGCCTGCCAGGCCCGCATCATCTCCGTGGGCGTGTGCGTGCCGGGCATGGCGGCGACGCCGAGCCGCTGCGCCTCCTCGATCACGGCCTCGTCCACGACGGGCGAGACGAGAAACGAGGCGCCGTGCTCCACGGCCGCGCGCGCGTCCGCCACCGTCAGGACGGTCCCCGCCCCCACCACGAGGCCGTCCTGCCGGGAGAACTCGGCGATGCGGTCGAGCACACCGGGGGTGGTCATCGTGAACTCGCAGATGCGGAAGCCGCCGCGCACCGCGGCGTCCATCGCCGGGCCGGCGTTCCCCTCCACGTCGGTACGCAGGATGGCGGAGGCTCTCACCTCGCCGAACAGCTTCACGAACGCGTCGGGCTTCATCTCTTCGTACTCCGTTCACTCGCGAAACGTGTCCGGCCGTTTCGCGAGGATTGCGCGCCGGACACCCACCACGCGCAGCTCACCGCTTCGCCCCGACCTCCAGCGCCTGCTCCTGCGTCAGGAGCACCGGCTCGGGGATGTCCAGCTCGGCGAGCTGCGGCGCGATGGCCCGTGCGTCTCCCACCAGGACGAGCACGGCCTGCTTCAGGCCGGCCTGCGTGGTCATGGCCGCCTGCACCCCCGCGAGGTCGACCTGCCCGAGCTGCACGGCGTCGGCGAGCAGATCGCCGGGCGCCCGGCCGTTCGAGGCGTAGGGCAGGAAGGCGGCGAGCACGCCGGCCAGATCCTCGAAGGACTGCACGGTCGAGGACTCGAGGGTCGCGACGGCGCGCGAGAGCTCCTTCTCGGTGAGGTCGCCCGCCAGGGCGCCCTCGACCTCCTCGAGCAGGGCGTGGAGTGCCCGCCCGGTCACCTCCGTCTGCACCGCCGCGCCGACCTCGAGCAGGCCGTCGTGCTCGTAGGGCTGCAGCCAGGAGTAGCAGCCGTACGTGAAGCCCTCGCGCTCGCGCAGGCGCGCGTTGAGGCGACTCGTGAAGCTCCCGCCCAGGGCTTCGTTGCCGACACGGAGCGGAATCCGCGATGTGTCGCCCCACCGCACGCCGGGCAGGACGAGGTGGATCAACGTCTGCTCGGCACCGGGTCGATTCACGAGCAGGGTTCGGGCCGCGACCTCCGGCCACGACGCGGGCGCCGGCGGGCTCTCCGGCGCCGCGCCCTGCCAGGATCCGAGGTGACGCTCTGCAAGCGTGCGCGCCTCCTCCCGCGACAGATCGCCCGCGAGCAGCAGCACGGCCCCGTCGGGACGGTACCGAGCCTCGTGAAACGCGCGCACCTCGTCGATCGACAGGCCGACGACGCCCGGGCGCGTGCCGGCGACGGGCAGCGCGTAGTGGTCGCCGCGCGCGCGGAAGAACGTCGTGCGCGCGAGCCGAGAGGCAAGCCGCTCCGGTTCGTCCACGAGGCTGTCGAGCGAGGTGGCGAGGCGGCCGCGAACGCGCGACCACCCGCCCTCGTCGAACCGCGGATCCCGCACGGCGGTGGCAAAGAGACCGAACGCCTCGTCCACGTGGCGGCGCAGGACCTGGAGGCCGGCGATGGCGTCGTCGCGGTCGATCTCCGTGTAGAAGACCGCGCCCAGTCCGTCGAGAGCCTCGGCAAACGCCAGCGCGTCGAGGTCGCCCGCGCCCTCGCGGACCATCGAGGCCGTGAAGAACGCGCGGCCCGACGTCTCGGCGGTATCGGTGGAGGAGCCGGCGGGCAGCACGAGACGCGCGGAGACGAGAGGCAGGTCGGGTCGGTGGATCCGCCATACCGCCAGCCCGTTGTCGAGCCGGAACACGTCGGGCACCGGCGGGGTGAATCCCCGCACGGCGGCGTCCGCCGGTCGCTTGTCGCGGCTCGCCGAGTCGAGCGGCTTCTCACGCGGAACGACGCGCATCACGATACGACGGTCGGGCACGATCCAGCGACGCGTGGCCTCCCGCACGGAGTCGACCGTCGCGTCGCGATAGCGGTCGAGGTCCCGCCGCAACCGGTCGGGCTCGCCGAGGAAGGCGTCGTACAGGTTGAGCCGGTCGGCGACGGACAGCAGCGACTGGAGGCCGGACACCGCATCCGTCTCGATCGAGGCGCGGACGCGCGCCAGCTCCGCCTCGGTCGGTCCCTCGGCCCGCAGCTTCGCGAGTTCCTCGTCGATCGCCTTCTCGATCCGCTCCAGCCCCACGCCGGGGACGGCCGTGACCTGCAGGCGGAAGAT
>JAUXCH010000070.1 GCA_030618975.1 Planctomycetia bacterium | reverse complement strand
GCTACGATCCGACTTCAGCTTCTGGCCCAGCTCCAGGTACGAACCCTCGGGGTGGTCGTAGATGCCGCTGAACGACTCGTCCTCCTCGATCCGACGGGGCAGGAAGCGGTCCCAGTAGCGGAACGGCTGGAAGAACACGGGTGTCCCGTCGTCGTGGTCGATCGCCTTCGTGCCGAAGCGGCCACGCAGGATCGCCCGGCCCTCCGCGACGTCCGGCGCGTCCTCGGCGCCGAACGCCTCGGGCAGGATGAAGTCTTCCCTCGAACGCCGCGTGAAGTGGATGAGCTCGGCGTCCTGCGCGCCGACGACGCGCAGCAGCCCCTCGCGGGGCCAGACGCGCTCGTCGAGCGATGCCACGGGAATCTGTGCGAGGTCGCGCGTCGCCGACCCCTGGATGTACGTGACGGGCACGCCGGGTACGAACCGCCCGGATCCCCCGCGTGGGTGCGGCCGCGATGTCGTGCCGAGGACGCCGCGCACGCAGCGCTCCAGGACGAGCACGTTCTCGCTCTCGAAGGTGGAGTCCCGCCAGAGGATCAACTCGCCGTCGAGGTCGAGCAGGCCGCATTCCGGGTGATAGGCGAAGGACTGGTCCTTGTTCACCAGCGTGCCCATGAGGGCGAGCCGGATGTCGGCGGTCTGCTCCGTCAACCCCTCCTCGTTCGCGACGTAGAGGAGCGGCTCCAGCTGGATGGGCAGCGGGATCACGTGGATCTCGTCGAGAAAGGCCGTGACCACGCCGCTGCTGGAGACCGTGCTCTGGGCGAACTCCAACTCCTGGGGCAGCTCGTCGGGCAGCTCGCCACAGGGGAAGCGCAGGATGCGCGGCAGTCCCCGGTGCTCGTCTCGGTAGGCCCCCGGATGGGAGGGAACGTCCTCGGAGGCCTTCACCCGGT
The DNA here is from genome assembly GCA_030618975.1 of Planctomycetia bacterium. Classification (GTDB taxonomy): domain Bacteria; phylum Planctomycetota; class PLA2; order PLA2; family JAEUHO01; genus JAUXCH01. The sequence goes on along the minus strand of JAUXCH010000070.1, from coordinate 10,813 downwards.
CCTCGGGGAACTGGTCGAGTGCGGCCCACCGCGAATAGGGATCGGCCCAGCGAACGAGGGCCTCGAACCGCCGCGGCTCCTCCGCAGCGCCGTCGGTCAGCGTGATGCGGTCCAGGCGGCCCAGGGGGCGCGCTCCGAGGTGGATCCACGGCTGCCCGGGCACCCACTCGTCCGTACCCTGCCCCTTGTACGCCGGGCCCTCGGTCGCCCGGAAGCACGGGATCAGGATGGACTCGCGCTCGTCGTCGGCGGGGTCCGCGTGGTGCCGGTCGTTCGTGCCGTGCACGCCCCGATACCACGTGTGGACCCGGCCCATCGCAGCCCCCCAGGAAGGCCACGGCCACTGCGCAAGGTCGTCGGGTACGGGGTTCTTGTGGTCCGGTTCGTCCGGCGGGTAGTCACTGCGACGCTCCCGGTCCGTGACGGCGAGGATCTCGTCGTCGAGGAAGGGATCGACCTCCTCGATGTTCTCGGGGTCGCCCTGCCCGCTGCTGTCGGTCGGAGGGTCCTCCTCGGGAGGTTGGGTGTCCGGCGCGGTCACGTCCTCGGTCTGCTGGTCGGGCTCGGTGACCTGACCGGACTCGTCGTCCTCGACCTCCTGGGTCCCGGGTGGCGCCCCCATGGTGGTGGTGGTCTCCGGGAGGAACACCTGGAGGATCCGCTGGACGAACTCGCCGTCGGCCACGAAGAGCATCTCCCCCTGCGCACCGTTCTGCCGGTCGATGGAGTCGTACCGGATCACCTCGACCGGCTCGGTCCCTGCCTGGTTGGGCAGGCCGAGTACCAGACGGGTCCCACCGTCGCCCTCCTCGAACGCATCGCCTTCCTGGTACGTGTTGTCGTCCGAGTTCCAGTCGATGGGGTGACGCTGGATGAGCGTGATGTCCTCGCCGCCCGTCTCCGCCGGGTTCAGGTAGTCGTCGCCCTGGGAGCCCTGCGTCGCGGGGATGGAGATGGGAATGAGGAAGGCCGGGAGGTTCGTGAACGTCTCCGAGGGCGGGATCGCGTTCGGATCCACCCTGCGGTGCCGCGTGACGAGAAAGTAGTCATCGGCCGGGTCCCAGTAGACGCTCTCGTAGTTCCGCTTCGTGATCTCGATCACGTTCGCGTCGCCGATGGTCCGCGTGTACTGGACCAGCTCCCAGCCGCCGAGCACCCAGCCGTCCGCGCTCGACTGTCCCTGGAAGCTCCCCAAGGACTGCGGGATCTCGCATCCCAGGATCGCGATGCCGCTGGTCGAGAACGCGTCGGCTGCCGTACCGGTCTGGTCCTGCAGGTCGATGCCGGACGGCCCCGTGACGTCTTCACCCCAGAGAGGGAGGATGGTCGCGGTGAACGTCGTCTGGGTGGGCGGAACGCCCAGGAAGAAGTTCGTTTCGTCGTACTGGGTCTCGACGTCGACGTTGTCGATGCGCACCGCGCTCCAGCGTCCCAGGGTGTCGTACAGGCTGGCGCCGCCCTTCATGACATCCTGAAGGAGGAACGCCGAGTACCCCAACTGCTTGACGGGCGTCCCGACGGGCCACTGCTTCCCCTGGCCCGGGAGCTTCTGGCTAGCGGCGGCGTCGTTCGTGCCGCGCGCGCCACGGAAGCAGTCGCGGAAGGAATCCCCGGCGAGGGTCTCGTACTCGACGATCTCGTCCCCGATGAGGAGCGCCCCGCGGGCGCTGAAGCCATCGGTGCTCTCCACCTGGATCTCCTCTTGCTCCTCGCTGAGACCACCGGTGAGCCAGGTGAGGGTGCGGCGGTCCCCCAGCGCCACGCCGTCGACGAACAGTTCGACGAGGGACGGGTCGGCGCCGCGGCAGGAGACCTTGATGTGGTACCAGTTCCCCGGCCGGTAGTTGATGCGCTCGAGCGGAACGAAGCACTCCACGGCCCGCCCCTCGAGGGTCGGTCCCGCGACGCGGAAGACCAGCTCCTGCCCGTCGAGGCCCTCGGTCACGAAGATGGCGAAGCGATTCGTGTGGCGCAGCATGCCGCAGTCGAACGCCGTCCAGTTCGCGTCCGAGAAGCTCCGCCACCAGAAGGACAGTGTGAAGGAACGGCAGTACTTCTCGTTCGCCTGCGTGAAGACGCCCTGGATGGGGTGCGTGTAGGCGCCGGTGAAGTCGGTTCGCCAGCCCTCCGTGGACAGGGACGAATCGAAGTGGCCGGACAGCCCACGCGGGAACTGGATCCTGCTGGGCTCGAGCTGGACGTCTCCCCGCTCGTCGTTCTCGTCGCTCAGCTCGGTGCTCGGGTACACGCCGTGGTGGTATCCCTGCTCGGCCCTGAGCGCGGGCTGCACGTGCGTCGTCCACGGCAGCCGGAAGTAGCGGTAGTTCACGCCGCGCGGTCCCGTCGCCGTCCACTTGGCGCCGCTGCCCATCGCCAGCCGCGCCTCGAAATCCTCCTGGGAGTCGAGCGTCCAGCTCGTCTTGCCGTCGCTTCCGATCTCGGCGATCTCACGCCGGATGGAGGTGGCCATCTGCTCTCCGCCGCGGTCGTTGACCGCGACGCGCGCCTCGAGGTGGTAGACGTCGAGCGTCCTAAAGCACCAGGGCGCCGTCCCGAACGCGAGCTGCGCGTTGTGCGGGTTGACGGCGTTGAGGTAGAGCGCGGCGCGCTGGTCGCCCTGGAGGAACTCCTCCTCATCCTCGAGCCTCTGCAGGAATTTGCCGTAGTCCTCGTAGTGGCGGAAGGGCCCCTCCTGGCGCTCGTCCGAGTCCGGATCGACCAGCAGCCCGCGGCCCCGCTCGTCGACGATGCGCTCGGCGAGCATCCACGCGACCTCCGTCGTGACGATCTGCTCGGGTTCCTTGGCCGTCCGCAGGTGAAGATTCGCGAGACACGCGTAGATGACCTCGATGGGCGCGGTGTTGATGTTGATGGGGAACGGAGCGAAGGCCTCGGCCATGGCCTCACCGCCGTCGAAGGTGATGCCCTCCTCGCCCGCGGTGGCGTCGACCCGGCCCGCCAGGGTCACGTAGCGCCACGGTTGGCGCCCCTCCGAGTCACCGACGTGGTTCACCGCCTGGTACACGGTGTTCGTACCGTCGGAGATCCTCAGCAGCGTGCCCGGGTTGAAGTACGCCGTGGTGCCGCTCGGGTTGAACTGGTCCACGAGCTGCAACTCGTCGGGCGTCGACGGGTCCGCCCCCACCGGCAGCTCGTTGACGATGACCTGCTGGGCCAACCACCCGGAGGCGGTCTCGCGCCGGCTCCACACCGTGAGGAACGGCCGGATCTGGTCGAGTCGGGAGGCGAGGAGGCCCGGACCCGCGCCCCAGCCCGCGATGGACCGGAGGTCTTCGAGGTTCGCGAACCAGGTCAGGAAGCCGGGCCGTGCGGCCACGATGTGCGTCGCGATCTTGTAGGCGGTGTAGTCGATCACCGGGGTGCCGACCTCGTGGACCAGGGCGGTGCCGTTGTCCTTGAGCGGCGTCTCGCCCAGCGCGGAGCGCTCGCATCCACGGAAGGTGCTTCCGTCGAAGGAGTCGTACCGGATCACCTCCGCGCCGATCCGGATCCAGCCGCCGTCCTTGGGGAAGTTGGCGAGCCGCTGCGACCTGGCCCCTACCACGTGCTCGACCGAGATGTCCGGTGAGGACGAGTCGAGCTCCTCCGAGAGCAGGGCGGCGCCCATCAGGTTGCCGAGCAGGAACGGCGACACGCCGTTCGCGTTCACCTTCCCGTTCGCGTCCTCGACGACGCCGGTCCAGATGCTGCCGCGGTCGTCGCCCAGCAGACCGAGACCCCGCGCATCGAGCGACTGGAGGTGTGCCACCAGACGCGGGTCGGCCCTTCCGCTCGCGTCGCTGCCGAGAGCCTGCGACCAACTCTCCTCCAGGCGCCTCTGGAAGGACTCGCCGAGCGTGATCTCGTCGAGCGTGTCGATGCGCGGGTCGGATGCCAGGTCGCGCTCGCCCTTGTCCCAACGCTCCTGCTCGAGCATGGGCGTGGTCTCGCCCAACGCCTGCTTCATCGCCTCGATGAGCAGGGAGGACTCGAACTCCGCTTGACTCCGCGCCAGCTCGCTCGTCGTGCGCTCGTGGCCATGACGCATGGAGATGGCGAACGGCACGGCGATGATCACCAGGGTCACGAGCACGGTGATCACCATCAGCAGTGCGATCCCTGCGCTCGGCTGTTGAGATGACGGCGAGACGTGACGGTACATGGTCATTCCCTTCGTTTCGATTCGGCGTCGGACAGGAAGGACGCGCCGAGGAAACGCGCGTCGTGTCTCCCGCCCTTCGCCCACCTCAGGTCGACGAGGAGTTCCTCGCCCGTCGCCGTCAACTGTTCGTACCAGCCGGCAGGCAGTGCGAGGTCCATCCGGCGCACGGCCGGCTCCGCCTCGACACCCAGACCCGGGAGGGAGACTTCGAGACCCTCGCTCCCCTCGAGGCGCAACCGGAGCGTGTGGGCCCGGCGCACCTCCGGCGAGGGCTGCCACCCGAGTCGCACGCCCACCGCCCCCGGCTGGATGCTCGTCCCGCGGCGCCGGCCCTCGCCGCCCACCACGCGCCAGCGTCGAGCCGCGACCAGGCGGCCCGGGGCGCGGCCCAGGCGGTCGGCACCGAGGAGGGACGGCATGCGGAACCGGTCGGGCGCCGACTCGCCCGCCAGGGCCTCGAACCCGCGCGCCGGCGTGTAGCGACCCTCGACGGGGCCCTCGAGGACCTGCGCCTCGGCACCCGGGATCTCGAGTCGACCGCGACCGGTCGGCCCGAGGGCGAGCATCCCTGTCCGGGCCGAAGCCCACGCACGGCCCTGAACCAGATGGAGCGTCCGCGGTCCGAGCGCCAGCCGCACCGGGCCCGAGCCCGCGACGACCAGGCGCACGGTGCCGGCCTCGAGCGCCAGTACGGCCCGCCCGTCGTCCGCACGGGAGAGCCGCAGGACGCCCTCGTCCTCGAGCACGACGGCGCTCCCGTCGGGCAGGCGAAAACCCAGCACCTCGTGCGGCCGCGAGGTGAGGCGCTCCCCCCAGGGGATGCGCCGCCCGGACGTCGTTTCCTGACGCCCGGCCGCCCCGTCGATCCGGAAGAAGGTGCCCAGCCTGAGGCCCGCCGTCGCCTCCTCGGGCGACGAGAGGACGGCGAGCAGGGTCACGCCGAGTCCCACGAGCAGCACGGCGGCCCAGCGCAGGACGTGCGGCAGGCGCTCGGGTACCGCGGCCCACAGGACGCGGAGGGGCGCCCCCGTCGACTGCGACGCCGGCGCAGCCGCTGCCGCGACCGCGCGGGGCGCGTCCCAGGCGGCGAGCGCGGCCTCCCGGACGTCCTCACGGAGCGGCTCGAGCGCCTCGGCATTCAGCGCCGCCAGGTCGAGTGCGACCTCGGCCAGGGCCCGCGCCTCGTCGGACGCGTCCTCCCCTTCCAGCGCCTGGGCGATCAAGGCGGCCAGGGCCTCCTCGCCGGCGGGCTCGGGGGGGGACGTGGGCACTCGCATTCGATCGCTCATCGGGCTCCGGGGGGTATAGCCACGCCGGGCCCGGATCCGTACGGCCGCGTGTCAGGCCCCGGCCCCGGCCCCGGGCTCGAGCAGCTCGACGAGCGCCGGGCACCGCGCGGCCAGGCGCTCCTTCGCGCGGGCCAGCAGCGGGCCCACGCTGCCCTCGCGCACGTCGAGGAGGAGCCCGATCGAGGCGTAGTCGAGACCCTCGAGGAACCGGAGGGTCAGCAGGAGACGATCCCGGTCCGGCAGGGCGAGCAGGGCCTCCCGGAGCCCCGCGGCCCGCTCGGCGCGCTCCGGAGACGACGGACGGGTCTCCGGGACCTCGTCGGGAACGGGCAGCGTCCGGACGTCCCTCCCGCGCCGCCGGAGGTGTCTGAGAACGGCCGTGCGGCAGAGGACGCCCAGGTACGTCGAGAGCCGGTACGTCGGGTCGTAGCGCTCGAGCAGCCGCCGGTCGTGTCGAAGCAGCGCGAGGAAGACCTCGGCGACGATCTCGTCGACGTCGGCGTCCGCGGCCTGCCCCGCGCGGCGCGACAGCATGCGCCGTGCGAGTCCCTGGAGGAGCGGGCCATAGCCGTCGACGAAGGTCTTCCACGCCTGGGCGTCGTCGCCGCCCGCCGCGAGGCGCCGGACGAGAAGGGCTTCTTCTCTCGCGCTCTCTTCAGTCACCCGGCGTCACGACGGGTGCCGGGATGGGCGGCATGGGGCGTGTGGAGCGCGCCAGGAAGAGGATGGCCCACGCCGTGTCCACCACATCGCTGCCCAGGAAGACCTTCCCGCTGTCCATCGTGCCCGTCGACCAGCGACCGTCGCCCGCCTGCATCTGAACCAGCACCTGCGCCCCCTCGACGTACCAGTCGTGGCGGCCCAGCAGGTCGTGTCCGCCGTACACGCACGCGCGTTCGAGGCCGTAGAGGTAGTAGAGGTGCCACCCGGGACCGAGCCCCGGGTTGTCCCTGACCGACCAGTGCTTGTCGAGCCACGCAAAGCCGTCCGCCACGGATCCCGTGAGCTCGCGCTCCATCTTCGAGTCGTACAGGCTGGAGCGCTCGGGACGGGTGAGGGCGTCGTGGCAGATGGCGAGCACGGCGATGCCGCTCGTGGTCATGCTCCCCGTGGCGAGGAAGGGCTGGGGCATGTAGCTCCACCCGCGGGCCCGGTCGTGCCCGACCACGTAGTCGCTCATGTTCGGATCCGTGCTCTTGACGATCCGCGGCACCTTGGGGCCCTCCGGCTCCTGTCGCTCCATGAACGTCTTCGCGGCCTGGATGAACACCTGCGACGGAACCTTGGCGCCGCAGTCGCGAGCGGCCCGCAGGCCGAGGAACGCGTACTGCGTGTTCGAGTGGTCGTCCCGGTGCGCGGGGTAGCCCCACGTGGCGGTCGCCGGCTTGCGAACACGGACGAGCCAGTTCGTGAGCTCCTGGAGCCACCGCTTCGCGTCGGCGGGCAGCTCGCACGGGTTCTTTGCGGGGCGGCCCGGGCGCGTCCGGGGCCCCTCCGCCTTCGGCTCCTCGCCACGCCAGTACGCCGTGAGGAACATGAGGAGGATGCCCGTGTCGTACGTCGAGCGGCCACCCGCGCTCGCAAAGAGCTTGTCCTTCGCCACGAGGTACGCGTAGAGCGTGTCGACCGAGGACTCTCCCCGCGCGACCCCGCCGGCGAGCAGCGCCAGGCCCGCCAGTGCGCCGGTCCCGATCTCGTGGTGGATGTCCCCGGATGCCGTGACCCCGCCCAGGGCGCCGTTCGGCGACTGTTCGCCCTTCAGCCACTCGACCCCCGTGTCGATGGCCTTGTCGATGGCCTTCTGGAGCTCGGGGGAGGGGACCCCGGGCTCCGGCGCTTCCTCCTCCTCGGCGGTGACGGACCGGTGAAACGCACCGCCGAAAACGACGAGTCCCAGGAAGAGTGCGTACAGCAGATGACGGGAGATACCGGGCATGGGCGGATCCTCGGGGTCGATCCCGGATTCTACTGCGCCCCGGCAAGGGTCCGACGAACCGCCAACGCCCGCCCCTCCGTGGCGTAGAACGATGTGGTTCCGCCCCCCCACGGGGGCCGGCGTGTGCGTGTTCGTGCGAGGTGCGGTCCATGACGAGATCCCTGGCGCTCGACGGTCCCGGCCGGGCCTGGCCCGAGGTCCGGTCCATCCCGGGCGCGAAGAATCGCGACAGCGGTCGCGAACGCGAACGCAGCCGGCGGCGGAGCGAGGACGCCCGCCTGGCGGTCAGGGCCCGCGGCGGCGACGAGGACGCGTTTTGCGAGCTCGTCGAGAAGTACCAGAAGAAGGTCTACTGGATCGCGTACGACGTGCTGCTCGACGCCGAGGAGGCACGCGACGTGGCCCAGGAGACCTTCATCCGCGTGCACGGCGCCCTGGGCAAGTTCGACCCGACCCGCGACTTCCTGAACTGGCTCTACCGCATCGCACGCAACCTCGCCATCGACGCCTTCCGGAGGCGCCGCCGCCGGGCCCTCCCCGTCGAGGACCTGACGGCGATTCCCGAGACTCCGGACGAGGCCCCGACGGACACCGCCGACATGCGCGAGCGCGTGGCCGTCGTCCTCGCCGAGCTCCCGGTGGACTACCGCCTCTCGCTCACGCTCCGTGAGTTCCACGGCCTCTCGCCCCGCGAGATCGCCTCCTTGACGGACTGCACCTATCCGACGGCGCGCTGGCGCCTGCACCGGGCCCGGGCCCTGTTCCGCAAGCACTGGGAACGGCGTTTCGGCACGCAGACAACCGAGGAGACCCCGTGAAACCCAAGCCGCCCACGGCAGGATCCGGCCCGCAGGGCGCCTGCCTGCACGTCCGCGAGACGCTCGCACGATGCGAGCGGCTGAGTCCCGAGGTGCTGGGGCCTGACACCCTGGACAGCCTGGCGGGGCACCTCGAAACGTGCGACGCCTGCCGTGCGCGCCACGGGACCCGGCTGACCCGCCTGCAGGGTCTGCGCGCCTTGCGCGAGCGTTCCGAACCCGCGGGCACGTTCGACGACTTCTACGCCGAGGTACGCGAGCGCGTCCCGTTCGCGCCGATCGGCGGCGGAATGAGCCGCGCCTTCCTGGACGCCCCCCGGTCGCTTCGGCTCTGGCGGAGCGCCGCGTTGGCCGCAAGCCTCCTGCTGGCGGCGACGGCCGGCCTCGCCTTCACGCAAGGCGGCGGAGGGTCCGACCCCGGGAGGGCCATGAGACCGCTCCACGACCCCCGCGAGCGTCTGCTCCAGGCCTTCGACACGCGTCCGGACGTCCGCAGCGTTCGACCCGTTCGCGACCATGCCCGACAGGGCCACGCCTCCTTCTTCGAGGAACACGGTGCCCTCGAGGAGCGAAGTGCCCTCGAGGAGCACCGTGCCGACGTGGTCCCGGTCGGACACGGAGCGGGCTGGAAGTAGCCCCCCCCCACGATGGCACCCCGCCTGGTCACCCGCACCGCAGGACTCCTCGGACTCGGGCTCCTGGCGACACTGTTCGTGTTCGCGTCGCCCTCCGCGCTCGGCGAGGAGAAGATCCACGTCGAGCGGGCCCGGCAGCTCGCACGCGACGTGCGCCCCGCGATCGTGCGCATCCAGTGGCGTCCGCGGTCGGGGGGCGGCGCGGTGGTCGAGCGGTACGCCGTGGTCATCGACCCGGAGGGGTGGCTCCTGATGGCGGGACCCGGCCCGTCCCCGGCCGGTACCCTCGCCGCGATCTTCGAGGACGGCCGCGCCATGGGCGCGGAGGTCTGGGCGAGCGACGCCCGGACCTCCCTGACCCTGCTGAGGGTCCCCGTGACGCACCTGCCGCCCCTCTCCCTGCGCGAGGAGACAGGGGCGGGATCGGACGCTCCGGAGAAGGGAGCGCCCCTGCCCCCCCGCCTCGCGCCGGGATTCCCCTTCCTCATGGTCACTGCCGATGGTGCGTTCGCGCGGGGCAACCTGCGGGCCAGCCACCGGCAGCGGTCCTACGAGGACCCCCGGCTGGGTGGACCCACGGTCATCTCGTGCTTGGACGAGGCGGCGCTGACCGTGGTGGCCACGGACCTCGGGGCCCCGTGGCTCGACGAGGACGGGCGCATCGTGGGCCTGCTCGTCGGCGCCGACGTCGGCGTGCCCGCGCCGGCCGCGGACGAAGAGAGCGACGTGCGGATGCGGCCGGAGGTCACGGCGGCCTACGCCGTGCCGAGCGGCATCATCCGCATCGTGTGGCCGCTGCTGAAGGTGCAGCGCGAGGTGCCGCGGGGTGTGCTCGGCGTACGGGTGAACTCGTTGAGCGACGCCTCACGGCAGCATCTCTGCCCCGGGTGCGCAGGGTACGAGGTCACGGACCTCGCGCCCGGTGGCCCGGCCCACCACGCCGGGTTCGAGCTCCAGGACGTGATCCGCAGCATCGGCGGCCGCGGGATGGCGCCCGACGCGGACCTCTCCGACGTGCTGCTCCCGCACCGCCCGGGCGACCGCATCCGGGTCGGCGTCCTGCGCCGCGGCGAGGAGGTGGACCTGGACGTCGTCCTGGGGCGGGGCAGCTAGCGGCCGACGGTCTTCCCCAGCGCGGCCTCGAGCGCGGCAGCCGAGATGCGGTGGAACATCAGTAGCACAGGCCGGCGATTCGCGGCCAGGACGACCGTGGTCGGCACCTTGGTCATGTAGTACGTACGGACGAGCTTCTGTTCGGCCTTCGTCCAGGTGTCCCGGGCCGTCACGTCGATGGGCACGACGTCGACCCGGTCCGCAAACTCGACCAGCACGGGTAGGAACTCGGCGGCCTGCTGGTCGGAGGCGCGCGACGCGTCGTCGTAGAACAGCAGCACCACGGGGCGATGGCTCGGCTCGAGGGCCAAGGTCGCATCCGCGGGGCGCACGACGTGCGCCGGGTAGCCCGGCACACGCGGGTCGCCGGGCGACGCCAGGAGCTTGCGCACGTGCCCCGCGGCGTCGGCCTCCGGCGTCGTCGGGAACTGCATCTCGCCCGACGGAGGAGGCGCGGGCGTCTCCGGGGGCACGACCGGGGGCACGACCGGGGGCACGACCGGGGGCACGACCGGGGGCACGACCGGAGGCACGACCGGGGGCACGACCGGAGGCACGACCGGGGACGCCCCCGGCAGTTCGGGCGCACCCGGAGCGACCGGCGCGGGAGTTCCCGCACCCGACCATCCGTCGTCCCCCGGCCCACCGGGCAACGAGACGTCCTCCTCGGGCTGGAGGGGCGGCAGCGGAGGCGTGGGAGCAGCCGGGGGTAGGGCTGCCGGTGCCGGGGGTGCCATGGGTGCCGTGGGTGCCGCGGAACCGGGCAGCCAGACGTCCTCCTCGGGCTGGAGAGGGGGCAGCGGAGGCGTGGGAGCAGCCGGGGGTAGGGCTGCCGGTGCCATAGGTGCCATGGGTGCCGT
>JAUXCH010000830.1 GCA_030618975.1 Planctomycetia bacterium | reverse complement strand
GGGAGGCGCTCGGCGTCTTCCAGCTCGAGTCGTCGGGAATGCGCGACCTGTTGCGCCGCATCCGCCCGGACGGGTTCGACGACCTGTCGATCATCGTGGCGCTCTACCGGCCGGGTCCCATGGGCTCCGGCATGATGGACATGTACATCGAGCGCAAGGACGGACGCGAAGCGGTCACCTACCCGCATCCGGTCCTGGAGCCGATCCTGGAGGAGACGCGGGGCGTCGTGGTCTACCAGGAACAGGTGATGCGCGTGGCGAACGTGCTCGCCGGCTTCGAGCTGTCCGAGGCGGACAACCTGCGCAAGGCGATGGGCAAGAAGAAGCCCGAGTTGCTCGCGAAGTTCCAGGAGAAGTTCGTCGACGGGTGCGAGGCGAAGGGACTGCCCCGCGCGAAGGCCGAGGAGATCTGGGCCCAGCTCGAGCACTTCGCCGGGTACGGCTTCAACAAGAGCCACACCGTCGCCTACGCGATGATCACGTACCAGACCGCCTACCTCAAGCGTCACTTCCCACGGGAGTTCATGGCCGCCCTGCTCACCTGCGAGATGGGCGACATGGACAAGGTGACGGAGTACGTGGACGAGTCGCGGCGCATGGGCATGGAGGTGCTGCCGCCCGACGTCTCCTGTTCCCTCGCGGACTTCACGGTCGAGGGCGACGACATCCGCTACGGGCTCGCAGCCGTCAAGGGCGTCGGGCACGCGGCGGCCGAGGCCATCGCCGCGGCGCACGACGATGGGCCCTATAGCAGCATCTTCGACTTCTGCGAACGCGTGGATCTCAAGGCGGTGAACCGTGCCGCTCTCGAGGCGCTCGTCAAGGCCGGAGCGTTCGACGGCACGGGAGCGGCGCGGGCACAGGCGTTCTCGGTGATCGACCGCGCCGTGCGAATGGGGGCGGAGGCCTCCGCCGACCGCTCCTCCGGCCAGTTGGGCCTGTTCGGCGCGGCGCAGCCCGACGAGGGCGATGCGCCCGACTACCCGAGCGTTCCCGAGTGGGCGGACGCGCAGCGCATGGCCTGGGAGCGCGAGCTCATCGGCTACTACGCCACCGACCATCCGCTCGCGCAGCACGAGCGCATCCTGCGGCTCCTGGCGGGCGTCCCGACGACGTCCCTCTCGGACCTGGACGAGCGCACGCCGGTGCGCCTGGGCGGGATGATCCGTTCGTTCCGCACCTCCGTGGTGAAGAGCGGGCGCAACGAGGGTCGCCGCATGGCCTTCTTCCAGCTCGAGGACTTTGCCGGTGCGGCCGAGTGCGTCGTGTTCTCCCGGCAGTTCGCCGAGCTCGAGCCCCTCATCACCTCCGACCGGGTGGTGTTCCTCGAAGGCCGGCTCGATCGATCCCGCGAGGATCCTTCGGTCCAGGTGGACCGGATCGTGCCGGTGGAGGACGCCCCCCGCGAGTTGGCGCAGGGCGTCCTCGTCCGGCTGGTCGAGGCCCACGAGCAGGCCCTGGGAAGGCTCAAGGAGACGGTGACCTCGGCCCCGGGCGCGCTGCCCCTCGTGATCGAGTTCCGGTTGGAGCCCGGCACCCTCGCGCGCGTCAAGGCGGGCCCGGCCTGGTGCGTCGCCGCGCGGGACGACCTGCTCGATCGACTGGGCGCGCTCCCCGACGTGGAGGCGGTGGAGTACCTCGCCCGGACTCCCTGACGTGTTCGTGACCCGCTCGGCGGATCGTGCCGGCATGGTGACCCAGCCGCCCCGACCCAAGACCACCGGGCTCTTGCTCGTCCTCCTCCTCGCCGCGGGTTGCTCGTCCCCGGGACCCCGGGCGCCCGCCCCTGCCGACGCCAGGCAGCGGGCCCCCGTTCCTCCCCGTGCTTCGGTCGACTCGAGGACCGCGACGGCCTCGACGAAGGAGTTCGATTGGTTCCGCGAGGCCTGGTCCCGGTTCGTCGCGGAGGACCCTGCCTGGCCGGAGGACCGGCGCGAGTGGCTGGCCCGGGGCGGCACGGCGCCCACCCTGCTCTCGGAAAACCTGTTCCGCTACTTCTGGGGCGCCTCGAAGGCCCGGAGACGCGACAAGATCGGCCGTGTGGCGAACGAGGTGAAGTACGTGGGGGAACCGGCGGTCGCCTACTTCGTCAAGGCGCTGGTCACCGACCGGTGGCCGCTCAAGGAGCCGATGACCGTCGAGGTCTTCAATCCGGACAACCCGAAACGGCCCTTCAAGAAAACCTACACCCACTACGACATCGACGACGTCACGCGGCAGCACGCGTCCTACGTCCTCGCAGCGATCGGCGACCCGGCGGTTCCGGTGCTGGCGTCCCCGAGCGTGCTGGGCTCCTCCGTGGCGTCCGCGCGCCGGTACGGCGCCTACGCGCTCGGCGCCATCGGGTCGGATTCGGCGGTCCAGGCCCTCGGGCGGATGCTGAGTTCCTCCCCCAGTTGGCAGGACCGGGGCGCGGCGGCCAAGGCGCTCGGG
>JAUXCH010000405.1 GCA_030618975.1 Planctomycetia bacterium | reverse complement strand
TCGAGTCGTTCCCGAATGCACCGCAGCCCCAGGCTCCGAGCACGAGCGCCTCGTGACCGTGTCGCGCCGCGACGGACAGCACTTTCGCGATGCGCGTCTCGAACAGGGATTCGAACACACTCGCGTCCTCAGGATGCTCCACGAGATGGAGCTGCGCAAAGGGTGCGGGTGACGTGAGGAAGGAGCAGGACCACGTCTCCTCCAGCAGCTCCCCGTCCTCGCCACGAAACACGGGCACGTCGGGGGAGTAGATCACGTAGTCGGTGTACAGGCAGTCGCTCCGCTTCTGGTGGAACTCGTACATGTCGTTGTCGAGAAGACACGCGAAGAGTCCCGAGGACCAGCAGAGGGATTCCTCCTGCGCCCTCGCCCCGTGGAGGAAGCCGCCACCGGGCGTGATTGCGGACGCGAAGTTCAGGGCCGCGGGACGCGTGCGCTTCCGAACGAGGTCCCGTGCTGCACCGAGGGTCGTCGTGTTCACCACCTGGACCTGCGTGTGCCCATCACGTGATGAAGGCGCTGGGCAGTCGTGCCCGGGCGGATACGAGACGGTCCCGGCTCTTGCGGCCAGCACCAGATCGCGGACCTCGACACGTCGACCTCCGGGCGACCGGTAGTGGCCCGCCTCGATGATGTCGACGGCTTCCCCAGCCCTTCTCGCCGCCTCGTCCCTGCTGATCCTCACGCTGCCCCTCCCGGTCGGTGCGTCCGGCGCAGAGGATCCACCCTGGGCCGCCTCCTGGCAAGCCGAGAGAGGCTGCCGGCTCCAGCCGAAGCGCCCCTGACCCGTCGCCCGCTCCTCCTCGGGACCCTGAGTCTCGCGGGGCCTCTCCGGAGTCCCGTTGGGGATGTCCCGTTCCGCCCGATCGTCTATCCTGCCGATGAGGTGGATGGAGCCGCAGGCACCTCATGGAGACCCGTCCATGGCACGCATGATCCCGTCGCCGATGCGCGAAGACACGGAGAGCGAGGCCGAGCGGCTGCTCTACCGGAAGTTCGAGGCGGAGCTCTCCGACGCGTACACCGTCGTCCACCAGGCCCGGTGGGTCGGCCTGCGCCACGGCCGAGCCGGGCAAGACGGCGAAGCCGACTTCCTGATCCTCCACCCCACGAAGGGCATCCTCGTCCTGGAGGCGAAGGCAGGAGAGGTCGTCATCGAAGAGGGGCGCTGGGCGGCGCGCAAGGGCAAGAGCAGGCGCTCGACTCCAAGTACGCCCTCTTCGACCGCTTCCTGGGCATGCGTCACCTGAAGGACCGGCTGCTCCATCTCGTCCACGCCATCGCGCTGCCGCACGTGACGGTGCCGGAGTTGGGGCTGGGCCTCGACGCGCCGCGCAAGCAGATCATGGATGCGATCGACCTGGGCACGGTGACGCACTGGGTCGAAGAGGCGCTCCGGTCGTCGGATGCGCCGCCGGTCGAGAAACCGCCGCTGGGGCGAGACGGCGTGCAGATGATCATCGACGCCGTGGCCGTGAAGCGCGACCTCAGGATGTGGACGCCGGCCGTGGCCGCGCGAACGAGGCAGAAGCTCGCGGCGCTGACGGAGGAGCAGTACGACGTCTTGCGCTCGCTGGCGTCGTTCCCGCGTCTCCGCGTGCAGGGCGGGCCGGGCACGGGGAAGACCGTGCTCGCGCTGGAGGCCGCGCGGCGGCTGGCGGCGCAGGGGCTCGAGACGCTGCTCGTCTGCTTCAACGCGCCGCTGGGCGGGTACCTGCGAGGCGTCGCGGAGGAGGTGGAGGGGCTGACCGCTACGCACTTCCACCAACTCTGCCGGGACCGGGCGATCGAAGCGGGGCTGCAGTCGAAGCTCGCGAAGGCGGAGGCGAGCGGTGGGTACGACACGGAGTTCCCGACGCTCCTCTTCGACGCGGCGATCCAGCTCGAGCGGCCGTTCGACGCCATCGTCGTGGACGAGGCGCAGGACTTCCAGGAGGGGTGGTGGACGGCCTTGGATGCGTGCCTCGTCGAGGGGTCCGAGGGTCGCCTCTACCTCTTCGGGGACGAGGAGCAGCAGCTGAGCGAGGAGGATCGCGGGGCGGGGCCCGACGGCATGCAAGGCCCGCTCCTCCTGACGCGCAACTGCCGCAACCCGGACGAGATCCACCGGTTCCTCGCCGCCTGTCCGGGCGGCCCGTCCAAGCTGCGCTCGAGCGGCGTGACGACGGGCATCGTCCCGCGCATCCAGTGGGTCGAGAAGCCGGGGCGCACCCAGCGGCTCGTCTCGCGGATCGTCGCGCGCCTGATCCAGGAACACGGCGTGCCCCCCTCGGAGATCGCGATCCTCACGCCGCGGGCGGCCGCCAGGTCGCAGTTGGGCAAGGTGGAGCAGCTCGGACCGGCGCGGTGCGTGTGGCGCGAGCGCGCCGACGAGCAGCAGGTGCTGATCGACACGATCCACCGGTTCAAGGGGCTCGAGGCGACGGCGGTCGTCCTCGCCGAGATCTCGCCCGACGTGCGGCCGAGTCTCCAGACCCACCTGCGCGTGGGGTGCTCGAGGCCTACGGTGCACCTCGAGATCCTGGCGTCGCCGGAGACCGCCGAGCACCTGGGCGACGCGTTGGCGTGCGCCGAGGTCGTCGAGAGCGAAGGCGGCGCGTGAGCGGCGCGGTCCTCCTCGGGCTGCTCGCCCTGGGCATGGTCGTCTGGCTGGTCCTGCGTCCGCGGGGGAAGTCCGAGTCGCCGAGCGCCCCGCCGGACCCGGAGGGTCACGGCGTGAAGGACGAGAACGACCTGTCGGTCGACGAGCTGATCCTGAGGTACATGTTCGAGGACGACGAGTCGGGAGGCTGATCGTCTGCCGCCCTGCAAGGCGCTACGAGGCGCTGGGTTCGGCGAACTCGGCGACGAAGCGCTCCTGTCCGACGGTCTCGACGGCACCGGGCCTTGCGGCGCGCACCTCGGCGATCGCCTGACCGGGAAGCCGTCCGTCGAGGGTCAGCAGGCACGCCGAGACGAGTCCGGCGCGGCCCAGGCCGCCGCGGCAGTGGACGAGGACCCTCTCGCCCTGACGGAGGTGGCCGGCGAGCTCGTTCACGAAGGCGCGGAAGGCAACCGTGTCGGAGGGAATGTCCGCGTCCACGATGGGGTGGCGGTGGACCTGGATGCCGCGCTCGGCGTAGGCCTCGAGGAGGCGGGGGGCGAAGCGGTCGAGCTCGTGGGCCTCGAGGAGGACGCCGGCGCGGCCGAAGCCCTCTTCGACGATCACGGCGAGATCGGCGTCGAGGTCGCGGGGCGGCATGCCGGTGAGGCCCCGGATCGTCCGGCCGGGGCAGAGCGTGAGGCCGAGGGTGCCGCCCAGGGCCTCGAGCTTCGCGATGCGGAGTCGCCCGGGCATGGGTCAGGCTCCGTCGGCATTCGGGGGCGTGGGCGGCCAGCCGGACGGCACCGAGAAGGGGCGCAGGCCTCCCTCGCCGAGCGGCCTCATCGGCAGGTGGCCGGGAGGCGACGGGGGAAGCTCGAGCGGCCCGTACCACCAGACCTCTCGGAAGTCGATCCAGAGATCGCGGAAGGGGTAGTCCTCCATGCCGATGAAGAAGGGCACCAGACCGTCGGGGTCGTCGTCGTCCGGGCAGACCTCGGCGACGCACGGTAGCGGCCGGGGGTCCATCCGGAATCCGTTGGCCATGTCGAAGATGTCGTGCTTCGCGTCGTCGCTGTCGTGCGTGTGGAGCACGACCCAGTAGACGCCGGGCTCGGTCGGGTCGTCGGTGGTCCAGCTCGGGTTCGGCACGGTTTCGCTCCAGCGGGCTCGGCAGGGTACCCATCCACGCCGACGGGTCGGTCTCGAATCCGGGAGAGCGTGTAAACGCCCTCTAGCGATGGTGGCGGAGGTCGTCGATCACCTCCTGCATGACGCGGAAGTCCACCTCGTCGTAGGACTCGATCTCCTTCGTGAGATCCAGCGTACGCATGGCGATGCCTTCTCGTTTGGCCTCGTGGTGGCACCACCAGGCGCCCCCCATCGCTCAGGAGGTCGACCCACGGGAGACCGTCCCACCGGGTGAGCCCGTGTCGCTCGGCCGCGCCGTGGTACGCGGTGCGCTTCGCCGTGATCCGGCTCGAGAAACGATGGCGAGTCGTTGCCGCCGCGACCCGAGCCCGTTCCATCGTTGCCGACGGCTACGGCAGGCCCGGCAGCCAGAGGCAGGCGGGGGCCACCATCTGGCAACCGGCTTCCGAATCGAAGACCCGGCCGCCTTGCCCTCTCGCGTCAGTTGAAGCCCGGGAACCCGCAAGGCGCGCTGGAACTCGAGCAAAGACCTGGCAGGGTGGCTTTGGGCGAGCTTGGCTTCAACGAGCAGGAACGGTTTCCCGTCCCGCACCATGAGGAAGTCCACCTCCTGACCGTCCTTGTTCCGTACGAAGTGCAGGCGGAAGTTGCCGTGGCCGAGGTCGGACCAGGCCGTCACCGCGCGCCGTCGGGCGAGCGTACCTTTCCGACCTGCCGGGGACCGGCCAGGAAGACCACGGCCTTCCCCGCTTGGAGCTCCACGCCGATGGGGACGGCGGAGCGTCGATCGAGCACGCGGCCATCTTGGTCCCTGATGGAAAATCGACGCGTCCATCTTCCATCAGGCGCAAAGATGGACGCGGTGAGCACGCCCCCTAGCGATGGTGACGGAGGTACCGGAGCACCTCCCACATCACGCGGCAGTCCACCTCGTTGTAGGTCTGGATCTCCCGCATGAGATCCAGGGTGGACATGGAGACGCCCTGCTTCTCGGCCTCGTGGTGGCACCACCAGGCGCCCACCATCGCGCCCAGGCCCTCGGTCGGACCGTCGCCCCAGACCGTCTCGATGAGGCCGTGCTCGTGCATCGCCTTGGCGACCGCCTTCAGGCCGAAGCCGAAAGCTCCCTGCACCGTGACGGGCTCTCGCCTCACCACGTCGCTCAGGAGGTCGACCCACGGGAGACCGTCCCACCGGGTGAGCCCGTGTCGCTCGGCCGCGCTGTTGTACGCGGTGCGTAGCATGCTGCGCTCCGCCGGGGACCAGTGGTAGAGGCGGGCGTCGGCGAGGCCGACACCGGCACCCTCGCAGTGCGATCGCATGTGCTCCAGCCACTCGTCGAGGATGCGGCGCTCGGCGTCCTCGGTCAGGAGGTCCGCGGTGAAGACCCGGAAGGACCACTGGCCGGCGTCGTCCACGTGGCCGCAGCCCACCATGAAGATGAGCGGCTGGCCGCCCTGGGCGGGGAAGGCGGAGAAGTCGTCGTCGAGATCGCTGACGGTCTCGAAGTCGACGAAGAACTCGACG
>JAUXCH010000009.1 GCA_030618975.1 Planctomycetia bacterium | reverse complement strand
GCTCGACGCGTGCGTCGTCATCCCGCTGCTCTGGCCGTCCGAGGCCTCGGTCGAGATGGCGGTCCAGGGGCTCGGCTCGGAGGCCGCCTGGCGCCACCCGACGTTCGCCGGGTCGCTCCGGAGCGCGACGCGCACGCGCTGAACGGTCGTACACGGGCTGGTAGGATCGCGCCCCACGGGGGCGGAGGGCTCGATGGTCCGCAATCTCCTGGGCATCCTCGCGGTCTTTGCCGCCGCCCTCCTGCTCGTCGCCTTCACCTTCTCCGCGACCGTCGAGGAACGGGCCGCCTTCACCTATGTCAGCGGCAGCGAGCCCAAGAGCCTCGACCCGCACATCATGACCGGCCAGCTCGAGGGCCGGATCGCCGACGCGCTGTTCGAGGGATTGGTCGTCCGGGATCCGAGGAGCCTCCGTCCGGTGCCGGGTGTGGCGCGCGAGATGCCCGAAATCTCCGAGGACCTGAAGACCTACACCTTCCGTCTTCGACCGGAGGCGCGCTGGACGGACGGCTCGCCCGTCACGGCCCACGACTTCGCCTGGTCGTGGCGGCGGCTGCAGCGGCCCGATCTGGGTGCCGAGTACGCCTACATCCACCACATGATCGAGTGGGCCGAGGTCTACAACACGTACGGCGTGCAGGCCGACGCGATCGAGACCGCGTCGGAAGACGACACGTCGATCTTCGAGGCGCTCGAGGAGCTGAGAGAGGCGCACCCCGGGGGCGTGGAGGCCGCGGCGTGGCAGTCGTTCCTCGCCGAGGCCGAGGTCTTCCAGAGCCTGAAGGGCGTCGGAGACCCGGTCCTCGTCGAGGGCCTGGCGCGCAGCGAGGGAAGCCTGTCGCAGTCCGAGCTCGAACGGTTCCAGTCGGCCCTCCGGACGGAGGGGAGGCGGCGCCGTGCCCTCTTCGAACGGGCCGAGGCCCACTACGGCATCGACGAGGGGATGTGGGCGGAGGACGACCACACCCTGGTCGTCCAACTCGTCGCGCCGTGCCCCTACTTCCTCGACGTCGTCGCCTTCTACTCCTCGCATCCCGTGCCCCGGCAGGTCGTCGGCGTGCAGGACGAGGAAGGGCTGTACGTGAACGAGCAGGACTGGTTCCTGCCGGACAAGATCGTCGCCAACGGGCCGTACCGTCTCCAACGTTGGCGCGTCAACGACCGCATCCGTCTCGTCAGGAGTCCGACCTACTGGGATGCGGCGAACACGAAGCTCGACACGATCGACGCGCTCTCGATCGAGAACCAGACGACCGCATTGAACCTCTACCTCACCGACGCGGCGGACTGGTTGCCCGGCAACTACCCGACGGACCTGGTCGACCAGCTCGAGGGCAGGCCCGACTTCTACGACACGCGTGGGTTGGGGGTCTACTACTACCGTTTCAACACCACCCGGCCGCCATTCGACGATCCGCGCGTCCGCCTGGCCTTCTGCATGGCCATCGACCGGCAGCTGATCGTCGACGACGTCATGCGGCTGGGCCAGATTCCGGCGTTCCACCTGGTACCGCCGGATCTCGCCGACTACGGCTACCAGCGACCGGAAGGCAGGATCCGGTTCGATCCCGAGGCGGCACGCCGCCTCCTCGCCGAAGCCGGGTTTCCCGAGGGCCGGGGCTTCCCGAAGGACGTCGGGATCCTCTTCAACACGAGTGAGAGCCACAAGAAGGTCGCCGAGGTCGTCGCCGACCACCTGCGGCGCAATCTCGGCGTGGAGGTCACGGCCTACAACCAGGAGTGGCAGGCGTATCAGGCGACGACGCAGAAGCTCGACTACTGGCTCGCGCGCGCCGGGTGGATCGGCGACTACGTCGATCCCAACACCTTCATGGACATGTGGGTCACGAACGGGGGCAACAACCAGACGGGTTGGGGAGATCCCGTGTACGACCGCCTGGTGCGCTCGGCTGCGAACATCGACCTTCTGGTCGAGGAGTCGGAGTCGCTCTTCGCCCGGCTGAAGGAGCCGGAGCAGGCCCGCACGCTCCTGGCCGCGTACCGCGACGCCACGACGGACGCCGATCGCGCAGCGGCGGGGGCCGCGCTCCGCATGCACTGCTTCCGGGAGGGCGAAGCCATCCTCTTCCAGGACGCCTTCCCCATCATGCCGGTCTACTACTACGTCTGGAGCGGCCTGGTGAAGCCGCACGTGAGGGGCTTCTACGCCCGCCTGGACCTGGGTGGCGGTACCGAGGGCGCAAACCTCCAGGACATCCATCCGCTCCGCGCCCTCTGGGTGGAGAAGTAGCGTGCGCCTCTCCAGCTTTCAAGGCCTGCTGCTCACGCTCGCAGCGATCGGAGGCGTGTTCCTGCTGGTCGGCATGCCGCCGATCCAAGCCGGGTTCATCGTCCTCGGTCTGGCGCTGCTCGCCCTCCCGGCGTGGTTCTCGGCGCCCGTGGTGCGCGTCGTGGGAGGGGCCCTCCTCGCGGCGGTCCTCTACCTCTTCCTGCGCTTGCCTCTCCCTCCGGCCCTGGCGATCGTGCTTGCCGCGGCGGTCGGGTTCGCGGCCTGGTGCTACGTCCCGCCCCGGATCCTGAGACGCGTGTGCGTCCTGGTTCCTTCCATGGTCCTGCTCGTCTACGTGACGAGTCTGCTCATGTACAGCGCGCCGGGCAGTCCCTTCGCGCAGGAGAAGGCGGCGTCGGACCAGGTGATCGCCGCCAAGCGCGCGGCTTGGGGTGTGCCCGAGAGCCCGACGGAGTTCTTCAAGATCTACATGACGCGCGTCCTCGAGGATTTCGACTTCGGACCCTCGCTTACCGTGCAGGGACGCTCCGTGATGGACCTGCTCGGCCCCGCGTTCCCCGTCAGCATGTCACTCGGCTTGACGGCGCTCGTGCTCGCCTGTGCCATCGGCCTGACCCTCGGCATCCGCGCCGGGCTGAGGCCGAACTCGTTCGCCGACTATTCGAGCATGGGGCTCGCCGTCATCGGGATCTCGCTTCCGAACTTCGTGATCGGAGCGCTGCTGCTGATGGTGTTCGCGCTGAGCCTGGGGTGGCTCCCCGTGGCAGGGTGGGGGACGTACTCGCATCTCCTGCTGCCCGCGTTGACGTTGGCGCTTCCGTACGCGGCCTACATCGCTCGCTTGTCGCGGGCCGGGACCATCGAGGTGATGCAGCAGGACTTCATCCGGACGGCACGGGCGAAGGGGCTCAGCGAGCGCGAGATCGTGTTCAAGCACGCGCTGAAGGGTGCGATCCTCCCCGTGGTGTCGTTCCTGGGCCCGGCGGCGGCCGGCATCATGACCGGTTCCTTCGTCGTGGAGACGCTGTTCGGGATTCCCGGCATGGGCCATTGGTTCGTGAAGGGCGCCATCAACCGCGACTACTCCGTGGTGCTGGGGACGGCGATCATCTACTTCTCGATCGTGATCGCGTTCAACCTGCTGGTGGACATGGCCTACGCCTGGCTCGACCCGCGCGTGCGGGAGGATTTGTGATGGCGCGGGCGGCGGCGACCCTGGCCCCGGAGAAGGGCACCAGCCTCTGGGCCGACGCCTGGCGGCGGCTCAAGCGCAACCGGCTTGCGCTCGGCGGCGCCGTGCTGCTCGGCCTCGTCGCCGTGGTCTGCTTCGTCGTCCCCGTGGTGCTCGGCCTCGACTCGGAGACCACCGACCCCGCGAACTCCTTCCACCCGCCCGATGCGCACTACCCCTTCGGCACGGACAACGTCGGCCGGGACTATCTCGCGCGCGTCCTGGTCGGCGGCCAGACCTCGCTGCTCATCGGCGTTGCGGCGACCCTGGCCTCCGTCTTGATCGGTGTCTTCTACGGGTCGTTGGCCGGCTACTACGGGGGCAAGGTCGACGAGGTCATGATGCGCATCGTCGACTTCCTCTACGCGATCCCCTACATGTTCCTCGTCATCCTGATCACCCTGCAGTTCTCGAAGGAAGCGCGGGGCAACCCGCTGCCCATCTTCTTCGCCCTGGGCATGGTGCAGTGGCTCACGATGGCGCGGATCGTGCGCGGCGAGGTGCTGACGCTCAAGAACCGGGAGTTCGTCCTCGCGGCCCGCACCGTGGGCGCCGGCGACCTCCGCATCATCTTCCGTCACATCCTGCCCAACATCCTCGGCGTGGTCGTCGTCTACGCCACGCTGACCGTGCCCGCCGTGATCATCCTGGAGTCGTTCCTCTCCTTCCTCGGTCTCGGCGTGAAGCTCTCCTGGGGCGTACTGGTCTCGGAAGGGGTGGGGGTGGTGAACCCGATCGAGAGCCACGCCTGGCTGCTGCTGCTGCCCAGCCTGTTCCTCGCGCTGACGTTGTTCAGCCTCAACTTCCTGGGCGACGGACTGCGCGACGCCCTCGACCCGAGGACCCGCCGATGAGCGCTCCTCTGCTGGACGTGCGGGACCTCAGGACGCAGTTCGTGACCGAGGAGGGCCTCGTCCGCGCCGTGGACGGGGTCAGCTTCCCGGTGGACGAGGGCGAGATCGTCGGTCTGGTCGGCGAGTCCGGCTGCGGCAAGAGCGTGACGAACCTCTCGATCCTGGGGCTGCTGCCCCAGCCGCAGGGGCGGATCGCGGGCGGCAGCATCCGCTTCGAGGACCGCGAGCTCGTGGGCCTGTCCGAGAGGGAGCTGAGGAAGATCCGTGGCAACGCCATCGCGATGATCTTCCAGGACCCGATGACGAGCCTGAACCCGTACCTCCGCGTCGAGGAGCAGCTCGCGGAGGTGGGGCAACTCCACCTCGGGCTCTCGCGGCCGCAGGCCGTGGCCCGCGCCGTCGACTTGCTGGACCGGGTCGGGATCCCCGACGCCGTGGAGCGCATCAAGTCGTATCCGCACGAGTTCTCGGGCGGCATGCGCCAGCGCGCCATGATCGCCATGGCGCTCCTGTGCGACCCCGAACTGCTGATCGCCGACGAGCCCACCACCGCGCTCGACGTGACGATCCAAGCGCAGATCCTCGAGCTGTTGAAGGAACTGAGGGACGAACGCGGGATGGCGATCATCCTCGTCACCCACGACCTGGGCGTCGTCGCCGGCATGTGCGACCGGGTGATGGTGATGTACGCGGGCCGTATCGTGGAGGAGGCGTCGACGGTGGACCTCTACGCGACGCCCACCCACCCGTACACGAAGGCGCTGCTCGAGAGCGTCCCGCGGCTCGACGAGCGCGGGCACGCCCGTCTGAGGAGCATCGAGGGGCTGCCGCCGCGACTGGACCGGGGACCGTTCGATGCCTGCACCTTCGCGCCGCGGTGTGGTCTCGTGAGGGACGCCTGCCTCGCCGGGGAGCCGGCGCTCCAGGCGTTCGCCGAGGGGCGCCGGCGCCGTTGCGTCCTGGCGCCCGAGGAGGTCGTGTGAGCGTGTCTGAGGCCATCCTCGAGGTCGACGCCCTACGGGTCCACTTCCACGTGCCGAGGGGCGTCGTGCGGGCCGTGGACGGCGTGAGCCTCGCACTGAGGAAGGGCGAGACGCTGGGGCTGGTGGGGGAGTCGGGCTGCGGGAAGTCCACGGTGGCGCGGGCGATCGTCGCTCTCGTCCCGACCACGTCGGGCGACATCCGTTTCCGGGGGGAGAGCCTGATCGGCCTGTCCCGCGGCCGGATGCGACCGCTGAGGCGGCACCTGCAGATGGTCTTCCAGGATCCGTACGCCAGCCTGAACCCCCGCATGACCATCGCCTCGACCATCGCCGAGCCGATGCGGATCCACGCCACGGTGGCGCCCGGCGACCTGGACGAGAGGGTGTGCGAGATCATGGAGCTCGTCGGGCTGGATCCGTCCATGCGACGGCGCTACCCCCACGAGTTCTCGGGTGGCCAACGGCAGCGGATCGGGCTTGCCCGGGCACTGGCCCTGGAGCCCGACGTGATCCTCCTGGACGAGCCGGTGTCGGCCCTGGACGTGTCGGTCCAGGCCCAGGTGCTGAACCTCCTGGAAGACCTCAAGGCGCGCCTGGGACTGACCTACCTGCTCATCGCCCACCACCTGGCCGTCGTGCGCCACATGTCCGAGCGCGTGGCCGTCATGTACCTGGGACGGATCGTCGAGCTGGCCGACCGGGAGCCCCTCTACACGGAGCCGATCCACCCCTACACCGAAGCCCTCATGTCGGCGATTCCGGTCCCGGATCCGGTCGTCGAGGCCGAGCGGAAGCGCATCCCCATCGAGGGGGAGGTGCCGAGTCCCACGGCCACGATCACGGGCTGTCCGTTTCGGAGCCGCTGCCCCCAGGCGTTCGAGCGCTGCGAGGTCGAGGCCCCGGAGCTCGAAGAACACCGCCCCGGACACCTGGCGGCGTGCCATCTGCCCGACGCGGACTAGTACTACAGCGACGAGGAGCTCGACACCATGGCAGACCGCGAGATCGTGCACACCGACCGGGCCCCCGCCGCCATCGGGCCCTACAGCCAGGCCGTGAAGGCCGGCGGCTTCCTCTACTGCTCGGGCCAGATCCCACTCGACCCCGCGACGGGCGAGCTCGTCGGGGACGGCGACGTGGCGCAGGAGACCGTCCAGGTCCTCGACAACCTGAAGGCGGTGCTCGAGGAGGGCGGCAGCAGCCTGGCCGGGGTACTGCGCTGCGAGGTGTTCCTCGCCGACCTGGCGGACTTCGGGACGGTCAACGAGATCTACGGGCGCTACTTCGCGGACGGCCCGCCGGCGCGCATCACCGTCCAGGTGGCGCGGCTCCCGAAGGACGTCCGCGTGGAGATCGCGGCCATCGCGCTCGTCGGCTAGACCGGGAGCCGGTAGGTCTCCCGAAGCACCGGTACGAGCTCCCGCAGGTCCTGGACGTCGTGGTCGGGCGTGCAGGCGGGCCGGGCCTCGACGTACTTCCCCCCGGCACCGCGGTAGAGGACCGTCTTGAGACCGGCCGCGGCGGCGGGGGCGACGTCGTGCGTGGCCCGGTCGCCGATGTAGAGCACGCGGCCCGGATCGACCCCCAGCGACTCGCAGGCCTTGCCGAAGATCTTCGGGTTCGGCTTGCTGATGCCGAGCTGGTCGCTGAAGAAGATCGCCGAGGGATCGAAGTCGTGGAGGACGTCGAGCCGGATCAGCTTCTCGGCCTGTTTGACCTGGAGGCCGTCGCTGAGCACTCCGGTGCGTACGCCCGCCCCGCGCAGCGTGTCGAGGAGCGCCCGGGCGTCCGGGAGGACCTCCATGTCCGTCTCCTTGGTCCGGTGATAGGCGACGACGCCCGCGGCAATGACGACCGCGGGATTGTGCACTCCGAGGTGTCCTCGGCCCAGCCGGTCGAGCAGGCGGTCGAAGTGGCTCTGGTAGTTGCTGCGAAATTCGGCGACGACCTCGGTGAGCTCCCTGAGGACCAGGTCCTCCTCCAGGTCGAGCCCGGAAGCCGTCATCGCGTGCACCGCGTTGCGCCTCGCCGTCAGTGAGAATGCCGTCGTGCTGTAGAGGGTGTCGTCCAGGTCGAAGAGCACGACGTCGAGGAGGGGGGGGGGCTCGTCCATGCGGCCATCGTACGGCACGACGCACGGCAAGAAAAAAGGCGGGGCGGCGCCGAGCGCCGCCCCGCCTGGCTACCAGGTCGGGTTCCGAAGACCCCGGTCGAGAGTACGGTCCCCTACCGCGCGCACGGATTCGGCGGCGGAGGCGCGCACGGATTCGAGCACCCTGCCCCCGGCAGCGAGAAGGCGTCCGGCGGGGCGACGTACGGGCCGTCGAAGACCTCGCATCCCATGAACTGCTCCTCCTGCTCGCGCAGGTCGGTGATCTCGGCGCGAACCAGGATCATCAGGTGGGAGATCTCGTTGCTGCAGCCCTTCCGGCTGAAGAGGAAGGAGAGGATCGGGATGTCGGCGAGGAGCGGGGTCTCGCTCTGACGGTCCACCGTCGAGATGTTCTTCAGACCGCCGATCAGGATCGAACCCTTGTCCGGGATGCGGACGGTGACGCGGGCTTGCTGGATCCTGAGCTCGGGCAGCTGGATGATGACCGGAGCGAAGGACGAGGCCAGCGTCGTGGAGAACGTGGGGATGGGCTCGATCAGGTCGGCGAGCGTGGGCTGCAGCTCCAGGGTGATGTAGCGGCGGTCGTTGGAGACGGTGGGCCGCACGTCGAGGGTGAGGCCGTCCTGGATGATGCCCACGATCGGGTCGGCGATGAAGGACGTCTGCGCCACCTCGACGTCGAAGTCCTGGATGTAGGACAGCTGGTTCACGACCGTCAGGTTCGCACGCTGCGTGTTGAAGACCGTGATGAGCGGAGCCGTGAGGGTGCGCGCCTGGGCGTCCTTCTCGGTCGCCCGCAGGATGGCGGAGAACTGCGTGTCGTCCAGGTAGGAGAACGAGAAGCTCGCGCCGCCCAGGGCGGAGAGAACGCTGCCGAGGCTGTTGTCGAAGATGTTCTCGGTGTGCGAGCGGAAGTCACCGTCCGCACCGTCATCGAAGAAGATGCCGGACGACGGGTTCAGTGCGGCGCCCGTGGTCAGGCCGCCACCGCCGTTGTCGTAGCCTGCGGACGCCTGGTCCTCGAGGCCGTTCGTGACGTCGTCGAGGTTGACGAGCGTGCCGGGCGTCTGTCCGCCCAGGCCGCGGAAGTCGACGCCGACGTCGCGCAGGAAGTAGTCGCCTACCTCGAGGAATCGGGTCTGGACCGTCACGACGATCCCCGCGAAGCCGCGGAGGTCCGTGAGGAACCTGGCGACCTTCTCCTGGACCTCGATGGTCGCCTTGACCACCAGGGCCTGCTCGCCCGAGCTGCGGATGTCGGCGCCCTCGGTCTCCTCCCAGAAGTTGGGCTCGACCGCGTTCTTGATGAGCTCGATGAGCTCGTCGACCGTGCCGTAGGGCAGGATCGGCTCTTCACCCTCGGCGCCGAACAAGGGGTTCTCCTCGTCGGAGACCATGTCCGGGCTCACCAGCTGGATGGTGGGGGGGATGAAGTCCGTGAGCCCCGTGGTGAGATCCGCCACGTTGTGGATCTGGACCGAGAGGTTCTTCTTGATGTTCGCCTTGTTCGTGAAGACGACCACGTTGCCGCGCGTCGTCCAGACGGCGTCCTCGCCGGCCGTGCTCTGCAAGAGGTTGAGAACGGTCTCGAGCGACACATCGTCCATCATGAACCCCGCCACGGGGTTCTCGGCGACCTCGCTCTCGATGCGCGGATCGATGTGGATGTTGATGCCGCTCTGGAGCTGGAGGAGACTCACGACCTCCTTGAACTCCTGGTTGTCCACGTTGAGGTTCACCGTGGTCGAGCGGATCCGGGCCTTGAGGGCTTCGCCCTCGGCGTCGACGCTCACGTCTCCGAAGCTCGGGCGGGCCTGCGAGCGGGCCGTGGTGATCTTGTCCCAGAACGTCTGGCTCGGCCACTTCAGGATCTTCTGCTGGAGGACGCGCGTGGCATTGATGTCGTCCATCCAGTCGCGGAACCGACGCTTCTCCATGATCAGGAAGTCGCGCTCCATCATGTCGTGGTGCGCCCGGCGGGCGGACATCTGCAGGTCCTGGGCCTTCGTGTTGTCGGGCTGGACGTCGAGGACCTTCTGGGCGTAGTACTCGGCCGAGCCCCAGTCCTCGCGGTCGAAGGCCTCGATGCCGGCGCCCATGAGGCGCTCGAGCTGCTGCTGCTCGGCGATGAGCCCCTGCTCCGCCTCCCGAGCCAACTCCGCGAGACTGCGCTCGACAGCCTGCCGGTGGTCGCTGCGCGCGGTCTCCTCCTTGGCGCGGGTCGCCTCGCGGAGGCCGCGGGTCGCGTCCTCGCGCAGGCCGTGCCAGTCGATGTCGAACGGGGACGACTCGACGATGAAGACGGCCTGCTCGAAGCTCTCGATGGCGTCGTCGTAGCGGCCGTTCTGCAGGTGCATGCGGCCCAGGTTGACGAACTTGCCGGCCGTCGTGCGCTGCTCATCGATGCGCACCTTCGTGCGCTGGCGCATCGTCTGGAGCATGTCCTGCGCGCCCGCGGCGCGGTGGCCCAGCAGGGCCTGCACGTCCCGGAGCTCGGTGCGTACGTCACGGTTGACGGGGTCGATCTCCTTCGCATCGAGCAGGAGCTTCTCGGCGGCGGCGTAGTCGCCGTTGCGGATGTTGTCCCGCGCCGCGTTGAGCTTCTGCCGCACGAGGTACCGGACCTTGTCCTGTTGCACCGCCGTACGGAACACGACCTCGTTGGCCAGAGCGTCGACCGCTCCCGCGTCCTCCACCACGACCGCGGGGGCGGGCGGGGGTAGGGGGACGACGTCTTCGGTGCGGACCATGACGCCACTGGGCGTGGACACCGCCGCGACGGTCTCGGTGGCCGGGGCGGAGATCGTGGTCCGTCCGTGGCAACCGACGCCGACCACGAGTGCGATGGCCAACAGGGCGATCGAAGCTACTCGCAGGTTCCTGTGCATGCCGTTCTCCCGCATCGCTGGGCCTGCTCTGCGTCGAAGGAAGCCGGGTCCCCCACAGGGGGCGCCAGCAGTGGCCTCCCTCCATCCAGGTCCCGGGATCGCAACCCTTCGCTGCGACCCTCCCTCCCTGACCGGGGTAGATCACCTGAAGGCGGTCATGGCCCTGTCATACGTCACGGCTGGAAAACGAGTTCCGTCGAATTGCCCCCCCGCCGGACGGGTCACGGAGCGGTCACGTACGGACGTCTTGTTGCGAGGCCTCGGCGAGGTCCTCGCGGCACTCGTTTCAGCGACAGGTTTCGCCGGCGCGAGCCCGGTCGAGCGCGGCACGTTCCCAGGGACGCCGGCAGAGGTTCTCGGCGCGCGCGCACGCCGCGTCGGCCTCCGCGTGTCGATCGAGGGCGCGCAGCAGCATCGCCTCCAGCAGCGCGAGGCGGCAGTCGGGGGGAACTTCGGGAGCGAGACTTCGCAGCTGGGCGAGCGCCTCGGCCTCCCGCCCCAGGGCGTCGACTCCGACGACCCGGATGAGGGTGTTCGCGTCCCGGCGACCGAGGCGCCAGGCATCGAGATAGGCCTGGGCTGCGTGCGCGGACGCCGGCTCCGAAACCCGGGCGCGCCGTTCCCAGGCGCGGCCGCGCCACCAGGCGAGCTCCGGGTTCGCAGGGTTCGCGGCCTCCATCTTCTTCAGTTGCCGCTCGACGGCTTGGGGATCGGCCCCGTTGCGGAGCGCCTTGGCGAGGCGATCGATCGCGGCGACCCGGGGGATCGCGTCGTAGGGAGAGGGCAGCCGGGCGTTTTCCTGAGGGTCGAGGAAGGGGGCGACCCGGGCTCCGGATCCGTAGCCGCCGACTCCAACCCCTCCGCAGAGGAGGTCCTTCCGCTCCCCGGCCCGGTAGCTCCTCAGGGTCCGGGCGAGGGCGGCCGCCTCGGGGCGGCCGGTCGCGGGACGGGGCCCCGCCTGCGGCTCGAGGAACGGGGCGCGTTCGAGCCAGAGGATCCGGTCGCCCCCCGCGTCGACGAGCATGCCGTCCCTGCCCACGGCGCCGGCGAGCTGGGCCCAGCCGTAGCGCTGGTGGCCGAACAGCGACTCCGCGACGCGTACCCGGTCCTCGGGCGTGGGCCCGGCGAGGAGGTCGAGACCCCGTCCCGGGGTGTCGCCGCTCGGCGCGGGCCACGGGAGGGAGGCGAGTCCCGCCAGGGTGGGGGCGACATCGGCGAGGTCGACCGGGTCCGTTCGCACCCCGGGCTCGAGTCCCGGTGCCCGGAGCAGGAAGGGAACGCGCAGCACGGCGTCGCCGAGCAGATAGCCGTGCGTCAGCTCCCCGAGCTCTTCGAGCGCCTCTCCGTGGTCCGAGACGAGCAGGACGGCCGCGTCGCCTCGTCCCCGGGCCTCCAGGCCGTCCAGCAGCCGGCCGACGATGCGGTCCACGTGCGCGACGTCGGCGTCGTAGCGGACCTCGAGCGGCGTCGTCCGTGGCAGCTCGGGTGCGTACGGCGCGTGCGGCTCGAAGAGGTGCACCCACAGGAAGACGCGGTCGTCCTCGCCGAGCTCCTGGATCCAGGCGAGGGCCCGGTCGACCGTGTCCTCCCCGGCCCGTTCGCGGTAGGCCGGCCCCGGCGGTGTGTCGTCGAGCCCTTCGTCGTCGTAGGTGACGAAGCCTTGATCGAGGCCGTGAAGGGCGAGCAGCGGGGCGGCGGAGACGAAGGCGCCCGTCTGCCAGCCCGCCGCCCGCAGATGTTCGGCCAGGAGGGGGTACCCGCGTGTCTCCCGGTCCGGCAGCCGGCCGTGGGCGTTGAGGCGGACCCCCGTTGCCGCCGGAGGCAACCCGGCGAGCATGGTGGTGTGCCCGGGAAGCGTGAGCGGCACGGGCGTGCGCGCGTCGTCGAAGCAGAGACCCTCGGCGGCGAGCGCGTCCATCCGCGGCGTGAGCGGGCCACGCGTCACGGCGTTTCGTCCGTAGATCCCCACGCGGTCCCGCCGCAGTGTGTCCGGGGTGATCAGCACGATCGTCCGGACGGTGCCCTCTCCGGGACCCGAGGACGCCCAGAGCCGCCAGAGGGCCGCTCCGGCGACGAGGGCGAAGAGGACGGCGAGGACCACGGGCAGGCGGCGCATGGCCCAGAATCTAGCAGGCGGACACTGAGCGGGCCCTCCTTACTCCCCGAAGGGGAGCGGCGACCGGGACCCCTCGAAGGAGATCCTCCCCATGCCGGCGCGGAGGAACGCATCGAGGACGGCCACGACGTCGCCGTGCGGCACGGTGGCGCCCGTCGGCAGGGGGGTCTTGATCACGCCCCCGGCGTCGGCGCCGCCCAGCTCGTGGACGGTCCTGAGCTCGGAGGCGAGCGCATCCAGCACCGCCTCCCTCGCGTCCCCCGGGCGGTCGCTGCGCGGCAGGTCCACCGTCCACCGGTTCCCCACGCGAACGCGGGTGAAGGCGTCGTCGGGCGTCTCGTGCCGCTCCCGGAAGAGCTTCGCGACGACCCGGGGTGTCTCCTCCGTGAAGACCGGTGTGGGGTCCGGCCCGACGTTCTTCGGGAGGGAGGCGTCGATCCGGCTGTCGACCGACTTGAACTTGAGCGTCAACAGGAAGAAGACGATCAACTGGAACACGATGTCGATCATCGGGGTCATGTTGATCCCGGGATCGTCATCGGGATTCGATCTCGTGAGCGGTGCGTGCGGCATGTCCGACCTCCTGGTGCTTCGTGCACGGGTCGGACTCGCGGGGGGGGGCACGCCCCCCGGGGGGGCATGCCGTCCGGAGGGCGGCGACGCGCACGGCCGCCCTCCGGACAGAGGGGCGGGCGGAGCTAGCCGCCCTGGGTGACCATGCCACCGCCGCCCGCCTGGGGCAGCGGCGCGGGGGCGCCCTCGAACTTCACGTCCTTGAGGCCCACCTGGATGAACGTGCTGAGCACTCGGATGACGTCGCCGTGGGGGACCTTGAGACCCTTGGGCCGCGGCGTCTTGATCTCGCCCTTGGCTTCGGGGTTGTGGTTCATCTTGGCCCAGGTGTCGCGGATCGCGATCTCGACCTCCGCGAAGATCCTGTCGTACTCCTCCTGGCGCTCCGTGTCTTCCTTCTGCGTCCCGGCCCACTCACCCTTGGGCAGTTCCCTGCGGAAGTTGTTGCCGACCTTGATGGTCGTCCAGGCCTCCTCCGGCACGTCCATGTTCTGGCGGAAGAGCTTGACCGTGATCATCGGAAGCTCGTCGACGAACTGCTGGGTCGCCTGGATGCCCCGGTCCTTGGGCAGGGCACTGTCGATCCGGCGGTCGACCGCCTTGAACTTGAGGGACAGCAGGAAGAAGATGATCAGCTGGAACACGATGTCGATCATCGGCGTCATGTTCATTTCGGTTTCGTCGCCTTCGGCGATCTTCTTTGCCATGGGGGTTCCCTTCGCTCTGCGTGCTCTCGCGCCTCACGGGCCGGGTCGGACGGGCCGCTCTGCATCGCGCCCCTTACTGGGGCTCCTCTTCCTCTCCGGGGGGCTTCTTGACGGCGAACTGGATCTTGTAGACCCCGATCGTCGGCTCGGCGCAGACCTGCATGATCCACTGCACGTACTGCCACCGGGCGTCACGGTCCCCGTGGACCATCACGGGGATCATGCTGGACTTGTCCGGTTCCCGCATCTCGGGGTCGGCGGTGAGTCGCTGGAGCTCGTTGCGGAGCGCCACCAGGGCAGCGTGCTGCTCTTCGGGCGCGCCCGTCGCGAGGGGCCAGGTATTGCCTCGGAACTTGATGTCGCCCGAGGGCAGGAGGTTCACGGTGAGACGCGGGATGGGCGTCTCCTTGTCGTCGACGCCCTCGCGTGCGTAGGGCAGCTCGAGCGCGACGTACTCCTTCGTGGTCAGGTCGATGGTGAGCATGAAGAACACGACCAGGAGGAAGGTCATGTCGATCATCGGCGTGAGATTGGGCTTCGCCTCTTGTTCAGGGGCCCTTTTGAATGCCATGTCGTCTCTCCCGAGGGTCGGACGTGGGGGGAGAAGGGTAGGTGTCGCGCGTCAGCGCACTAGCGGTTGCGGAACCTCTCGGTCATGTCCTCGAGGATGCCGGCGAAGTCGATGGAGATGCGCGTCGCCTTGTTCTTGAAGATCTGGTAGGCGCCGAGCGCGGGGATCGCGACGAGCAGCCCGAGGAACGTCGTGACCAGCGCGGAGGAGATACCCCCGGCGAGGTCCTTCGGCGTGACCTTGGCGCCCAGTCGGACGATCTCGTTGAAGGCCGTGATCATGCCGCTCACCGTCCCGAACAAGCCGAGCATCGGCGCGACGTTCGAGAGGAAGAGCATCCAGCTGACCTTCTGCTGCAGCTTGACGGCCTCGATGCCCGCCTGGGCCTCGAGTGCTTCCTGCACCTTCGTGTAGCCCTCGTTCAGACGGGGCAGGCCGGCGGCGAGCGAGTTGGTCAGGAAGTTGGGCTCGGACTCGCAGAGCTCGAGCGCCTCCTGGTACTCCTCCTCCTCCAGCAGCGCCTCGAGCTCGTCGATGAGCTCCGGCGGGCAGATCTTGTCGCGGCGGACGTTGACCGCGTACTCGATGATGAGCGCGAGCGTCGCGATCGACAGGATGATGATGACGATGCCGATGGCCCCGCCCTTGGAGATGATGTCCGAGAACATGCCGCTGCTCTCGTCCTCCGCGAAGGCGGGGGTGGCGAGAACCACGGTGGCGAACAGCACGAGGGCGATCAGGCCGAGCAGACGGGTGTGGGTCATGGTCGGGAACTACTCCAAATGAGGACCCGCTTCTTGGGCCAAGGACGGCGGGTCCGATAGGGCCGATTTTCAGTTTCGAGCGCGAAAGCGTAACGCCGGGTGGGGGTTTCCGCCACTTGTGGCGGGCCTAGGTCGACTCGGGGAACTCTCCCCGGACGATGGGATCTACTTCTGCGCCCAGGGGCTGTTCGGGTATTCCGCCTTCAGCCGGCTGCGCGCCTCGTCGCGGTATCTCTCGTACAGGGCCCGGGCCTCGTCGGAGGCCTTGCTGGCCGCCCCGTCGGCGGCCCGGGCCAGATAGTGGAGGGCACGGGCGTGCTCCTCCGGGACCTGGAAGTACTTCACCTCCACGGCGCGGAAGGAGAGGATCGCGTCCTCGAACTTCCCCTCCTGGAGGAATGCGAGCCCCAGGCCGTTCTGCATGACGGCCTGGACCTCGGGGTCGAGGGCGCCCTCCACGAGGGCGTCCTTCTGGGAGCCGGGGAGCGTGCGGTACTTCTTCGCGAGCGCCTCGGGCGTGCTCTCGTGGATGAAGTCCCGGAGCTCGGCGAACTCCGCGGGGGACTTGTTCTTCTCCGCGCGCCGGAGCATGATCCCCGCCGCCCGCATCCGGGCTCGGCTGTGCAGCCGCCCGATCAGGTTTCGGAAGCAGGCCCGCGTCTCGCGGGGCAGGAGGAGCCGCATGAAGGTCGCGGCGTCCTTGTAGGCGTTGATGGCCTGGACGTACTTGCCCTCGGCCTCCGCGATCAGGCCCGCGCCGAGCCTGGCCTCGAAGGCCCACTTGGGGCCGATGTCGTTCGCGATGGCAGCGTCGCCGAGCGCCTTGAACGCCTTTGCGGCCTCGGGGTAGCGACCGAGACCCACGAGAGTCTTCGCCGTGAGTGCCATCGCGTCGGCGTAGTAGCGGCTGTTGCCGAGCTCGAATCGCTTGAGGAACCCGCCGGTTCTCTTCTTCTTCCCCTCCTCGTCCTTCTCGCCGCTCGGCAGGTCCTGGTCCACGAGCGCCAGGTACGCGTGATCCAGCAGCTCCTTGTCCTTGCGCTTGCTCCCCTCCTCGTAGAGGGCCTTCGCGTAGAAGAAGTGCGCGTACTCGCTGCTCCACGGTGGGCGCTTGCGCTTGCCGGGGGGGTCGTTCAAGCTGAAGCTCTGGTACTCGAGCTTGCCGCTCTCGAGGTTCTGCTTGAAGCCTCCGCCGCTCAGCACCTTCAGGGCGCGCCGGGCCTCGGCCAGGTTGCCGCGTCCCAGTTCGCCGATGGCGTTCTGGAGTTCCTTCAGCTGGGCTCCGCCGGCGTCGTGACGGATGCTCACGACGAGAGCCGTCGGCACCGACACCTCGGGTCCGCGGGCCTTCTCGCGGTACTTCACCTCGGCCCACGTCTCGGAGACGATCTCCTCGACGCGCACGGTGATCTCCGCGCAGGTGTCGGGATCCACGTAGACGATCTCGTCGGCGCGCGCCGCGCCCGGAACCGCCAGCAACAGCATCGCGACAGCCGCGAGCAGGAGGAGGGGGGGACGGTAGGGGTTCATCGCTTCTCTCCGCGTCATGCCGTGCCTGGGATCAGTTTCCGTCCGTGTCTTGGGCGGGTGGAGCCGTCGGCGCCGACAGGCTCACGTCGACCGGCGACATGCCGGCCTTGCCACGCAGGCCGTTCAGCTCGTCGAGCATGGTCGCCCACTTCTTGAAGTTGCCCGGGATGGCCGACTCGCCCAGGTCGGGATAGCTGGCCGCGACGCCCTGGAAGACCTTGCCGGCCCGATCGAGCCAGTCCGTGGCCTCGGCGGCGCCGGTGCCGCCCGTCAGCTTGCGCTCGGCGGTGCGCATGTAGGTGTGCATCTGGACCATGCGGGCGCGCCACCACTCGGGGGTGTCGTCCTCGACGCCCAGGGGAGGAGCCAGGAGGCTGAGGGCCAGGTTGACGGCCTTCGGCACGTCCTCCTCGCGGCCCGTCTCCGAGTACGCCCACGCGAGGGCGAGTCGGAACTCGGTGTCCGTGTGGGCGAGCTCCCGGTACAGGATCGGGTCGAAGGTGCTCTTCCCCCCGCCGACGAAGTCAGCGAGTCCCTTGTCGTCCTTTTCCGCGAGCCGCTGGCGGAACTTGCGGAGCGCATCCTTGTAGCGCTTCTCCTCCATCGGGTCGGCGAACTCGGGGAGTGGCGCGCCTCCTTCCTTGCCGAGGTTCCGCACGGAGTCGCGCAGATCCTTGACCGTCGCCGGACGGGGGATCGGGAACCGCCAGCGCTTGCCGCGGGGGTCCTTCCAGCTCATGACGAGCACTTCGTCGGCCAGCATGCCGACGATGATCCAGTTGTCCTTCGGATCCTTGGCCAGCGAGCTCTGCAGCTTGTCGACCGCGAGAGTCACGAGCTCTCGGCGCTTCGCCGGGTCGGTCTCGAGCCCGGCGAGGTTGACGTAGACGTCGCCCAGCTTGCCGATGGCGCCGACGATGTCGGGATCGGTCCTGGACTTCTCGGTGATGGACTTGAACCCGAAGAAGTCCTCGTAGAGGGCGCGGGCGTTCAGCCAGTTCCGGAGCTCTCCGGGACGGAGGCGCCCCGCGCTCCAGAACAGCTGGGCGAAGACCCCGACGTTCGCCGGGGAGCGGCGCTGCCCGGCCTTCTTGAGGGCGTCGTCCCACGCCTTGTAGTACCCGGCGGCCTGCGTCATCGGATCGTAGAGCTCTTGTTCGAGCGCCAGCTTCCGGGTCGAGAGGGCCGTCACCTCCGTGGTGAACTTGTCGCGCTTGGGCGCCCACTCCTTGAGACCTGACTCCGTCTTGGGAATGCGGTCGCCCTCGAGGAGCTTGATCTCCTTCTCGGCGGCACGCACGTCACCCTCGGTGACGTTGATCTCGTCGTCGGCCTTGCCCTCGGCCAGGGCCTTCTTGCGCCACTCGACCTGCTGCTTGGCCTTCTTCAATCGTCCCTTCAGGTCGGCGAGGAGCGAGGCGAGGCGCAGGGCTTCCTTCTCGGCCTTGCGCTTGCCCGTCCGGGCCACGTTGAGGCTCACGGTGACCTCGCGTAGCTCGTCCTTGACCACCTTCATCTGCTCGTTGTAGTAGCCCGCGAGAAGGAAGGTGATCTGGCCCAGGCGGTTGTACTCGGGGTACGCCTTCAGGAGCGTGCGGTACTCCACGTCCGCTCCCTCGATCTGTCCCGCCTCGAGGTTCGCCTGTACGAGCAGATCGTAGCCGAGCTCGGGATAGGGCGAGGGCAGGTTCGGGTAGCGGTCGTGCCACGCCTCGAGGGCCGCGATCGCCTTCTGGGGCTCGCCGCTCTCCTTGAGGCTGCGGGCCATCCAGTAGGTCACCTCGCCCTTGGCCTTGTCGCGGCGCTGGCGAACGCTGTCGAACTTCCCGGCCTGTGTCTTCGCTCCGGGGCTGTCCCAGAACGCGTAGGCCCGCTGGGCGGTCTTGACGGCGTCGGCGAACTTCGACTCCGTGTGGTCGCACCGCACCAGGTAGACCCAGGCGGCGTCCTGCTTGACGCTCTTGTCGTTCAGGGTGACCTTCTCGAAGAGCTTCCGGGCCTCGCCCAGGGCCTTGTTCCACCCGGGATTGCCCTTGCGCTTCAGGATGATCGCCTCTTGCCACTTCCCCGTCGCGCTGTTCCAGATGCCGACGCTGTTCGAGGGGTGATCCTTGTACTCGAGCAGGAACGCCTCGGCGATCCGCTTCTTCCGGCCCTCGAGCACCCGCGATCCCGTCTTCACGAAGAGCTCCTTGTAGGCGCTCTGCGCCGAACGGCGGTTGTTGCCCGCCCGGATCATGTTCGGGTCCGTCTCCTTGCCCTTCTCGCGGGGGATCACGCCCCGCATCCACGCGTCGTGGATGGGTTCGTAGGCCAGCGCCTCGCCGAGGCGGTCGCCGAGGCGCAGGTAGGCCTTCGCCATGCGTTCCCAGGCGTGCCAACCGAACTCGAGGAACGCCTGGTCCGTGTTCGGCGCGGCCTCGATCACGGTGCGGTACGCGCGGATGGCGTCGCGGCTCTTGCCCGCGATGAACAGGTCGTCGGCGACGCGCCGCAGCACGTCGGGGTCGATCATGCCGCTGACCGAGCCACCGCAACCGCCGGAGACGTAGATGTTGAGCTGGCGGTTCGCCAAGCGCTCGATGTGCGGCTTGCCCGCCTTCTTCGCGCGTTCCGCCGCGTCCTTGGCGACCCCGACCGCCTTGCCCGCGTTGCCGCGCGCGCACTCGAGCTTGGAGTGCTCGACCATGGCCCGCAGACCGTTCTCGGTGTGCCAGCAGGTCGGGTGACGGTCGAGCATCTCCTCGAGGTGGGAGAGGGCGTACTTGGCGAAGTTGCGCTCGGGCATGCGACCGGCTTCGAGGCCCGCCTGCGCCATGTGGTAGAAGCCGCTCGTGATGACACGGAGGTAGTCCTCTCCCTGGTCATCCGTGTAGATGCAGGTCTCGAACCACTCGAAGGCCTTGTTGTAGTACTCGAACTTCTTCTCGGGGTTCTCCTCGCACTTCGCCAGCTCCCACCAGACCAGCCCGTAGATGTCCTGGGCGTAGACGGCCAGCAGCTGGCCGTCGTGGTCCATGATGTACTCCTCGATGTCGTTGCCCGCGTTCTGGAGAGTGGTCATGGCGAGCGGAGAGCACGGCGCCTCGACGAGGGCGCGGTAGTACTGCGAGATGACGTAGTAGTAGGAGGCGAGCTCCTGGTACTCCTCCACCTTGCGGGCGGTGGGAGACGGGCGGGGGCCCTTGAAGTACGCGATGGCCTTGTCGACCGCGACCTGGGCATCCTCGCTGAGCTGGTTGGCGGTCACGCCCCATTCCTCGAGGCCCTCGGGGTCGTCCAGCAGCTCGCGAGCCCACTGGACGAAGGCCAGTCGCACCGTCCCGACGTCCAGCCGTGCCTGGGCGGAGTTGCGGTTCTTCGGGTTCTTCTCGACGAACGTCTGGATGTCGCGCGCGGCCCCCTCGAACAACGCCAGGAGGTCCTTGTACGGCACCTCCGCGCGGGCCGCCGCAGTCAGGGCCTCCTCCTTCTGGAGGAGGGCGAGGCCGTAGCGAGCCTCGTCCCGGTCCTCCTCGCTCCGGTTCCTGTCCTCGAGGATGGCGTTGAAGACCTTGCGCGCGTACTCGAAGTAGCGCGTGGCGGCGAGCGTCTTGCCGAACTCGAAGTCGTCTCCGCCGGCCCGGGCAGCCGGGGCGGCGAGCAGTGCCACCGCAAGAACGAAGAGCAGGATCGATCCGCGCAGGATGCGGCGCGTGGAAGTCGAGGAGCGGGAGCGGGAGGGCGAGGGAGGGGTCATGACGCGCGAACCTCCGTGTCAAGAGCG
This sequence comes from Planctomycetia bacterium, assembly GCA_030618975.1. Classification (GTDB taxonomy): domain Bacteria; phylum Planctomycetota; class PLA2; order PLA2; family JAEUHO01; genus JAUXCH01. Next base: position 610 of record JAUXCH010000009.1, on the reverse strand, counting down.
GCCGGCCGGGGTGCCGGACCTGGCGAATACGTACCGCCGGACTCTCTGCCGGGGAAGAACATGAAGAACACAGTCGCGAGATGGCTCGGGGGGGGAAACCGGACGGAGAGCCGTCGTGCGGGCACCAGGGACCCCGGGAGAGGCGCGTGCGCCGTCCGGGCCGTTCCCCGGCTGGAGACCGAGTCTCCCTCCGGCTTGCGAGGCGGCATTCTAGGAACGGCGCTCCGGGGGGTCAACGTGAGCGAGGTGCCGTTCGAACACGGGAGGACGGCGCGCGCGAGGCAGCCTCCGAACGGAATCCGCCGGGGACGTCCCAAGGCCGGGTCCGCGAGGGTCCATGCCGTCCCTGTCTTGGATATCGCCGTCCCTGTCTTGGATATCACTGTCTTGGATACCACAGTCACCGCCGTCGCTCCGATCGCGCGGACGGGAAGCCGTTCACGGGCAGAAGCCGGGAGAAGAGGGGGAACGGCCGGACGGAACGACCTCAGCATACCGGGGGGGGCGGCCCGCGACAAGCACCCAAGGTCAAACAAAACGGGCCCGCGGCTCGCGCCGCGGGCCCGTGAGGAAGTTGCCCGGCTACCGAAGTCGGATCGTAGCCATGTCG
>JAUXCH010000012.1 GCA_030618975.1 Planctomycetia bacterium | reverse complement strand
GGGGGGGGGACCGCGCCCGGCACCGAGGGGGGCGGTCCACCGAGCGCAGAACATACCGGAGGCCCGCGGGGGCCCCCAGCAGACCCGGACCCCGTCCGCGCCGGCTCCGGGCGATCCACCGGGGCCTCGGCCCCTCTCCGGCAGGCCCGCGACCGGGTGACGTCACGATGACCACGGAGGGCACGGGGCCGGGGCCCCACACCGTGCCCCGCATCCTGCGAACGGGTCGCAAGGACCACTCGAAAGCGCAAGAAACAGGCCTCTGAGGGCCCATACACCACTCCCCGGACGAGTCGCCGCGCATGCGCGCGTGCGGATCCACGGTGGTCCCATCCTGTGGACACGGAATGCGTCCGTTCCGATACTCCGGGACAGGTCGGACGGGCGGGACAGAGTCGCCGGGCGCGTGGTTTGGGCCGCCTGGAGGTTCTGCGCTTCCGTCCGGCCTCCGGCGCCCCGCCGCGATCCGGACATCCCGTCGGGCACGCCGGCTGCGGGGGGCCCCTGACCCTCTCGAATCCCCTGAGTCGTTGGAGCAAGTACCCATGAGCCGTCGAGCCATCCTCGTCCCCCTGCTCGCCCTGGCGGGCGTCCTGGCCGTCCTGGCGTTCGCGCGCCCCGAGCCCGTGGCCTGCGCCGCCGACGGAGCGGACTTCCTCAGCCAGAAGGGCTGCAAGAAGTGCCACTTCAAGCAGGCCAAGAGCTGGAAGAAGACGGTCCACGCCAAGGCGCTGGACTGCCTGAAGCCCGGCGCGAACGCCGAGGCCAAGACCAAGGCCGGTCTCAGTGTCGATACCGACTACACCAAGGACCCGAAGTGCCTCAAGTGCCACGTCACGGGGTACGGGCAGACGGGCGGCTACCCCGAGGTCAAGGACGCCTGGAACGAGGACGAGCAGAAGCTCGCCAAGAACAACGGCGGCGTGGGCTGCGAGTCGTGCCACGGAGCGGGCAGCAAGTACGGTCCCTACAAGAAGGACCACGAGGAGTACAAGCGCGCCGACGTGGTCGCGCTGGGTCTCGCGGTGCCCGTGACCGCCGACAACTGCACCGGCTGCCACAACAAGAACAGCCCCACGGGTCCCAAGCCCTACGTCTTCGACTTCGAGAAGATGAAGGCCAACGCCGAGGCCATCCACGCGCACGTGCCGCTCAAGCACGAGCACTAGGAGAAGGCAGACTTCTCGGGCGCGCGGCCCGCGGGAGGCGGGCCGCGCGCCGACGAACATTCCGCACGACGGAGAGGAGGCGCCGTGTACCGAGTCCTGGTCCTGGGTTGCCTGGTGGCCCTGTTCCTTGCCGGAGGGCCCGCCTGGGCCGAGAGCCCCCCGTCCGATGCCGCGCCGCCGGCCCCGTCTGGCTCGCCGGCCCCGAAGAACGTAACGACTCCCGGGGGCAGCTGGGCCGAGGGGGCCGCGAGACCCGGAACCACGCTCACCACGAGCATGACGGCCGACCAGCCGATCGACCCGGACAGCGTGCTGCGCGCGGCACCGTCCGGCGACACGGTGCGCGTGCTGTCGCCGTGGAGCGGGTCGGCGCGTCTCAGGTACCGCCTCCGCACGACGGACGACCCGGACTCGAACTGGGACACGGACAACGACCTGTACGCCTACCTGCGGTTGAAGTACCGCGACGAGAACCTGCCCGGCTGGTCCGGCTCGCTCCACGCTCGCCTGACCCTGGACCTCGACGAGTTCGGCGACGTCGACGGGTTCAACGTCTTCGACTCCATCTGGGACACCTACGACAACCGCTTCAACGGTCGCGTCTTCCACGCCTACGCCAACTACCACTTCTGCGACGGATGCATCTCCGACGTGCGCTTCGGAAGGATGTGGGAGGACGTGGGCGAGTACGTCACCTTCGACGGCGTCCGCGTCGAGTCCTCGCGCTTCGGCTCGAAGAAGATCGGCTTCGCCGCACTGGTGGGCATCCCGTACTACTTCTACGACACGTCGCGGAGCGGCAACTTCATCGCCGGCGCCCAGGTCTTCGGCAACCCGTGGCAGGGCGCCGAGATGGGGCTCGACTGGACGTACTTCAAGAACGGCGACGCCGTCTACGGTGACCAGAAGAACAACCTCTTCAACCTCACCTGGAACCAGCGGATCGGCCAGACGACCGTCGCGCGCGTCCAGTACCAGCACCTCGACGAGGAGGCGCGGCTCGTGCGCGCCAACGTCGACTCGACCCTGCCGAACTCCGACGTCGTCCTGCGCGGCTTCTTCTACTCGCTGCTGAACTACCAGGCGGAGATGGTGTACGACCTCGACGCCTACTACTGGGCCGCGCTGGCGCTCGAGCCGTACTGGACGGCGAACGTCTCCGCGTCCAAGGGCATCGGGTCCTGCTTCGACGTGGAGGGTGGCTTCACGATCCGCCGCCTCTACAAGGACTCGGACATCGGCGTCTACAACCGCGAGTTCGAGCAGTACTACGTCGCGGCCGGGTCCTACGACTGGCTGATTCGGGGCCTGTCGCTCACCTTGAGCGGCGAGTACTGGAACAGTTCGGACGACATCTGGACCGGGACCTTCGACATCGAGTACCGCCCGTCGCGCACGTGGAAGTTCGTGCTCGGTACGGACTACGCCGCCTACAGCTACGATCTCTACGCGGACGAGGAGCGTGAGAGCGTGTACAGCGTCTTCGGGCGCATCGGGTACCGGCCCAACCCGCGCTGGTACTTCGACCTCCGCTGTCGCGTCGAGAACGACGACTACGGCACCTACACGACATTCGACGCCACGGCGCAATTCAGCTTCTGAGGGGGAGGTTCTCCATGAACTCTTCGACGCGAAGGAACCCGTGGACGCTGGTCTTTGCGGCCGTGGCCGTCGTCCTGATCGGATGTGCCGTCGGCGTGACGAGATCCGTCCCCTCGCGGGCGCCGATGATCACGCGCGCCCCTGCGCCCGCGCCGGTCGCTCCGGTCGTGCAGGTCGTCGGGGGGCCGCGTCTGCCCCACGCCAAGCACGCAGAGCTCGGGGTCGAGTGCGCGGACTGCCACGAGGCCGACGCCGCCGGGAACCCCGGAGCCCCCCAGCTCGAGACCTGCATGGACTGCCACGAGGACATCGAAGAGGAGGAGGAGGTCCCCGAGGAGAAGAGGATCGCGAACGTCTTCTTCCGGCCCGACGGCAAGCCGAAGTGGCAGCAGGCCGTCCGGTCCTACGGCGGCGACGTGAAGTTCTCCCACGCCCCGCACGCCACCGGAGGCGTGGCCTGCGCCGTCTGTCACGGCGCGATGGAGAGCACCCCGCGCAGGGCGAGGCGGCTCTACGACATGGCGGGCTGCATGCAGTGCCACCGGGAGCGAGGAGCGAGCACCGCCTGCCAGGCGTGCCACGCGCAGATCCGGCAGACCGTAGCGCCCGCCGACCACCGGCTCTCCTGGGAGACCCGCCACGGCCCGGCCGTACGGGGCGCTCAGGTTCGTGGCATGCAGCTCAACTGCCACTACTGCCACACGCGGCCCTCGTTCTGCAACGACTGCCACCTCACCCAACTGCCCACCTCCCACCGGCGTGGCTGGGAACTGGGGCACGGCAGCCGGGTGCTCTCGGCGGGCGGCCCGGGCGAGGCCCGGTGCACGTTCTGCCACCAGGACCAGGCCTTCTGCGACGACTGCCACATGACGACGCAGCCCAGCAGCCACAAGCACCAGTGGATACGGCGGCACGGCGTCATGGTGCGCGTGCAAGGGGTCAGCGGGCAGGCCCGCTGCGAGTTCTGCCACCACCAGCCGGCCTTCTGCGAGGGCTGCCACAGCGACATGGAGCCGCGCGACCACACCACCCTGTTCCGCACCCGGACGCACGGGAGGGTGGCCGCGATCGACCGGACGCGGTGCATGGTCTGCCACCAGACGGACTTCTGCATCCGGTGCCACGAGTACACGTCACCGCGGTCCCACCGCGGGCAGTGGGCCCGCGGGCGCAACACCCACTGTGCGACGTGTCACCTGCCGCTCGCCAGGAAGTGCGCGGTGTGCCACAAGGGCGTTCCGACGCACGACACGGCGCCGCCCATGCCTCCCGGCCACATGCCCGGCTCCAACTGCCGTGCGTGCCATTTCCCCGGCGGCCCCGGCGGAATGCCCCACATCGACAACGGCATGAGCTGCGAGATCTGTCACAACTGACGGATCGCGCACGTCTTCGCGAACTGCGCTCTCGGAGCCGTCGCCCCCCACGGGGCGGCGGCTTCCTCGTTTTGCGAGTCCTTCGCATCTTCGTGAGGGGCCCGTGACTCTGGTGCGCTCGCGGGATTGCGGTAGGTTCTCCCCCCTGGGGGGCAGGGGTAGGAGACGATCGATGAGGGTGTGCGGGACCGTGCGGCGGGGGGTGTTCCTCCTGCTCTTCCTGGGGACGCCGGTCGTCGCCGGCGGCTGCGGCGAAGCCCATCACGCGCCGCTTCCCGGCGGCACCGGGGAAGCGCCGCCCGCCCCTTCGGCACGGGACTTCACGTTCGAGGTGCCGCCGCCCCCCTTCCAGGGGGACGACGAGATCCCCGCCGACGAGATCTACCCCTGCTCCGAGTGCCACGAGCCGGACGACTACGACGCCGAGCGGCGCGAGCTCACCATGGCGCACCGGGCGATAAGGCTCGTCCACGACACCGAGCACCGGTGGTGCCTCGACTGCCACGACGCCGAGAACCGCGACGTGCTGCGGCTCGCGAACGGCAGGCACGTGCCCTTCGAGGAGTCCTTCCGCCTCTGCGGACAGTGCCACGGCGACAAGTACCGTGACTGGCGCGCCGGCGTCCACGGGCGACGGATCGGGCAGTGGAACGGCGAGAAGCAGTACCTGCTCTGCGTCCATTGCCACGACTCCCATCAGCCCACCTTCGAGCCGCTGGCGCCCCTTCCGCCCCCCGTCCGTCCGGAGGACCTGCGATGAGCACCGATCTCACCCGGAGGGGCTTCCTGTGCGCGGTGGCGGGTTGCGCCGCCGCCGCGGCCGGCGGATGCGGGGACTTCACGCACACGTCCTTCTTTCGCAAGAACTTCCGCGACTACACCCGGGAGGAGGTCGACGCGCTGATCCTGGATCTCGAGCAGGAGGCGAGCCTGGCGTACGGAAGGGAGGTCACGGTGGGGGCGGAGCCTCCCCTCCCCGGCGTGAAGTTCGGCTACGCGCTCGACCTGTCCCGCTGCATCGGGTGTCGCCGCTGTGTCTACGGCTGCGTCGAGGAGAACAATCAGAGCCGCGATCCCCAGGTGCACTGGATCCGCGTCCTGGAAATGGACAAGGAGCGCGGCATCGATTTCGCGCACGCGAACGCCTACTACGACGCGGAGGAGGTGCCTCGTCCGGGGCACTTCTACGTGCCCGTGGCGTGCCAGCAGTGCGAGAACCCACCCTGCGTGAAGAGCTGTCCGACGGGCGCGACCTGGCGCGAGGAGGACGGCATCGTGGTCGTGGACTACGACTGGTGCATCGGCTGCCGGTGCTGCCTCGCGGCTTGCCCGTACGGTGCCCGCCACTTCAACTGGGCGGAGCCCGAGATCCCCGCCGCGGACCTGAATCCGGACATGCACGTCCTCGGCAACCGCACGCGGGCGAAGGGCGTGGTCGAGAAGTGCACGTTCTGCATCCAGCGCGTTCGAAAGGGCCGCTACCCGAAGTGCGTCGAGGTCTGCCCCGTCGGCGCGCGCAAGTTCGGCGATCTGTACGATCCGGGAAGCGAGATCCGCTACCTCCTCGAACACAAGCGCGTCTTCGTGCTCAAGGCAGAGCTGAACACCCGGCCGCGCTTCTTCTACTTCTACGGATAGGGGGGAGGGGATGAACACGTTCAAGGACCTCGCCCGGTTCCTCTTCGTCTCCCTGAGGCCCATCTTCAAGGGCCGTCCGGCCTACTGGATCTGGGTCCTGAGCCTGCTCGCCCTGGTCGGGGTCGGGATCGTCGCCTACGTCCGGCAGACGCAGCTGGGCTTGATCGCCACGAACATGCGGGACCAGGTGTCGTGGGGCTTCTACATCGGGAACTTCACGTTCCTCGTGGGCGTGGCCGCCGCCGCCGTCCTGCTCGTGATCCCCGCGTACGTCTACCACTGGAAGCCCATCAAGGAGGTCGTCATCCTCGGCGAGCTGCTCGCCATCTCCTCGATCGCCATGTGCGGTCTGTTCGTGCTCGTCGACGTGGGGCAGCCGTCCCGCGTGTGGCACATGTTCCCCTTCGTCGGGCGGCCCAATCTCCCGAGCTCGCTCCTCGCCTGGGACATGGTCGCCCTGAACGCCTACTTCCTGCTGAACCTGGGCATCGTCACCTACCTGCTCTACTCCCTCTCCCGGGGCCGGGAGCCGCGCAAGGCCATCTTCCTTCCGCTGGTGCTCCTCTCGATCCCCGCGGCGATCGGGATCCACACGGTGACGGCGTTCCTCTACAACGGTTTCGCCGCTCGTCCCTTCTGGAACGCGTCGATCCTGGCCCCCAAGTTCATCGCCTCCGCGCTCTGCTCGGGCCCGGCCGTCCTGCTCGTGCTGATGCAGCTGCTGAGGAAGTTCACGCGCTTCGAGATCTCCGATGCCGCCATCTGGAAGGTGGCCGAGCTGATGGCCTACGCCATGGGCGTCAACCTCTTCCTGCTCGGCGCCGAGGTGTTCGTGGAGTACTACTCCGACACCGAGCACCTCGTGCACATGCAACTGATGTTCCAGGGGGCGGGCGGCAGTACGGCGATCGTGCCGTACATGTGGACCTCGGTCCTCGCCTCGATCGCGGCCTTTTTCCTGTTTCTCGTGCCGAGGACACGGCGCAATCCCGTCACGTTGAATCTGGGATGCGTTCTCATCTTCCTGGGCGTGTTCCTCGAGAAGGGCATGGGCCTCGTCATTCCCGGCATGACGCCGGACACCCTCGGCGAGATCTACGAGTACGTGCCGACGGGTACCGAGTGGGCCGTCTCGATCGGGATCCTCGCGCTCGGCGCCCTCGTCTTCACCCTGCTCGTGAAGATCGCCACCCCCATCATGACTGGAGAGCACACGGCGGAGTAGCTACCATGCTCCGTTCGAATCCGTCGGCCGTCCCGGCGCTGGGAGGTGGTCTTGCGAACCCGCTTCTTCGTCCTGCTGCTCTTCCTGGCCGTGTCGGCCGTCCTGTCCTTCTCGTTTCGCATCGATGCGCGCGCGGAGGAGGAAGCTCTCGACGACGAGGTGCTCGAGGATCACGAGTGCCTGGTCTGCCACGGCTTCGCGGACAACGACGACGACGCGCCGTTCGTCGAGGGCCACGGCTACCTGGCCTCGGTACACGCGAAGAACGACGTGGTGTGCACCGCGTGCCACGAGAACCACGAGGAGTACCCGCATCCCAAGGACGAAGACGTCCTCACGATGCAGTGCGGCGAGTGCCACGAGGACGCGTACGACGCCATCGCCGGGACCCACCACCAGGGGCTCCTGGGCGACGGGGCCGAAGCGGCCGAGACCACGAAGACGTGCATCGGGTGCCACAACGTGCACACGCTGAAGCCCTCGTGCGCCGACTGCCACCAGGACGCCTACGACTCGACGTGCAACTGCATCCACATGACGGTGCTGCGGGAGGGCGACGACCCGGCCGAATCGACGGCGTGCGTCGCCTGTCACGGCGCGCACGAACAGGGCACGGGCTGCGGCGACTGCCACGAGGACGTCTACGACACCGTCAAGGAGAGCATGCACGGCCCGCTGCTCGGCGAACCCGGAGACAAGCGGACCACCGAGGCGTGCATGGCGTGCCACGGGTCTCCGCACGGCGTTCCGGCGGTCGGATCCCGGGAGGCACCGCTCTACCCGCTGAACGTCCCGGGCACCTGCGGCGCGTGCCACTTCGAGCAGGCGAACGGAGCGCCGCTTACGTCCGAGCAGATCGTGCAGGAGAAGTACATGGACGACACGCACGGGCACGCGCTCGTGTTCGGCGGCCTGATCTCCGCGCCGACGTGCGTGTCCTGCCACGGCGGCCACGACGTGAAGTCCCACGAGGACCCGACCTCACCGGTTCACCCGAACAACGTGTCGGAGGACTGCGGCAAGTGCCACGTGGGCATCCTGGAACAGTACCGCGAGAGCGTGCACGGCATGACCGAGCGCGGCCACGCCGGAACGCGTGCGAGCGGCAAGGAGCCCGCGACCTGCACCGACTGCCACCAGCCGCACGGCATCGAATCCGCCGATGCGCACTTCAAGCTCCAGATCATCGAGACCTGCACCGGCTGCCACGAGGACTACGGGCAGACCTACAAGGGCACCTACCACGGGCGCGTGAGCGAGATCGGTTTCGGTGGCGTGGCGTCTTGCGACGAGTGCCACACCGCCCACCGCATCCTGCCCACCGAGGACCCGGCCTCCTCGCTCTCGAGCGCGCATCGGACCGCCACCTGCGCCCGGTGCCACGAGGGGGCGACCGACGCGTTCTCCTCCTACCTGGTCCACGCGGATCCGATGGACCGGGAGAGCTACCCCGTCCTCTACTGGGCACGCCGCCTCATGCGCGGCGTCGTGTTCGTCACGTGGGCGCTGTGGGGGCTCCACACCGTCCTCTGGCTCATCCGCGCGCTGAAGGAGCGGAAGAAGATCCGCGAGCACCTGAAGCCCGTCTCGGGCCGCTGGTACCGCCGTTGGCCGTGGACCTACCGCGCGATCCACCTGACGCTCGTCTCGTCGTTCCTGCTCCTGGCGATGACCGGCCTGCCGCTCCGGTATCCGGAGGCCGGCTGGAGCAGCGCGGTCTTCACGATGCTGGGGGGACCGGAGAACGCTCGGTTCCTGCACCGCACCGGCGCCGTGCTGACCTTCGGCTACGCGCTCGCCTTTCTCGGGATGATCGCGTGGCGAACGCTCAAGGGCGAGCGGGGCATGTTCCGCGGTCCCAACACCCTCATGCCGCGCGTGCAGGACGCCGTGGACCTCAAGGCCAACCTGAAGTGGTTCATCAAGGGCGGCGACATGCCTAGGTTCGACCGGTGGACCTACTACGAGAAGTGGGACTTCCTCGCCGAGGTCTGGGGCGTGCTCTTCATCGGGCTCACGGGCCTGATCATGTGGTTCCCGATGTTCTTCACGAACTTCCTCCCGGGCTCCGTGCTCAACCTCGCCCACATCCTCCACTCCTACGAGGCGTTGCTCGCCACGAGCTTCATCTTCACGATCCACTTCTTCAACGCGAACTTGAGGCCCGGGAAGTTCCCGATCGACCCCATGTTCCTCACCGGGCGGATCTCCGAGGAGGAGCTCCGGCACGAGAGGCCCGCGGAGTACGAGCGGATGCGCGCGGATGGCCGGCTGGAGTCCGAGGCCCTGCCGCCTCCGAACGAGCGCCTCGTGGGTCGCGCCCGTACGATCGGCACGTTCCTCCTCTCCGTGGGGATCCTCCTCCTGCTGGCCATGGTCTACGCCATGTTCCGCTACGGCATCGGGTAGGAGACACGATCCTCCGATGATGCACGTCGACGCACCCGAGTCCTCCCCGAACGAATCCGGGGAGCGCTGGAAGAGGATCGTGGGGACGCTGGCCGGCGTCTTCCTCGGGCTCGTCTTCCTCGTGGCCACCTACGGGAAGATGTTCGACCCCCGGGCCTTCGCGGAGGCGATCCGGGCCGACGGGCTCGACTTCCTGATCCCCAGCGAGCCGCTGGCGCTGCTGATGCTCGTCGCCGAGGCGGCGCTCGGACTCGCCCTCGTGCTGAACCTCAGGCGCCTCTGGATCCTGATCCCGACCGCCCTGCTGGTCGCCTTCTTCCTCTTCCTGACCGGCAGGGTGTACGTCGCCTGGTTGAACGGCGAGGATCCCGCGATGGCCTCCTGCGGGTGCTTCGGGAACCTCGTGGACCACACGCCGCCGGAGGCCTTCTGGCGCGACGTGGTCCTGCTGCTGCCCGCGACGGTCCTCGCCTTCCTGGGCCGCCCCCGCACGTCGGGTTTCCCCTGGGCCAGGTCGTTCGCCGTCCTCGGCTTCGCCCTCGGAGTGGGCGTCTTCGTCTGGAGGGCGCCGGACCTCGAGCTGGACGACTTCGCCACCCGGCTGAAGCCCGGCGTCCGGGCCGCCGAGATCTGCGTGGGCCGCGGCGAGGACGAGATCTGCCTGACCTCGCCCGCACTGGAGCCCCTGCTGGCCGAGGGCCGCCACATCGTGGTGATCGCCGACCTCGCCGACGAGAGCTTCATTCAGGCCGTGATCGACCAGACAGACGAGTTGTACGAACGGGATGCGGATCCCACGCTGCCCCAGGTCCTCGTCCTCCACTCCGGCGAGAAGACAGACGAGGCGACCGTGAACTTCCCCTTCCTTACCGGGGGAGCGCCCCTGAGCCTGAAGTACGCCCCACGGTCCCTGCTGAGGCCGCTCTACCGCTCCCTTCCCCGGACATTCCTCCTGGTGGATGGTAGAGTCCTTCGAACGTGGTCGGGTTTCCCTCCTCTGGCCGGGTTGCGGGCCGAGTAGGGGGCCACGAGGGTCGGGATACGCCATGAGTACCCAGCAGCACCGCCGCGCCCGCCTCGTCGCGCTCGGGTTCGCGGTCGCCTTGCTGGCCCTCGGCGTGTCCTCGGCCGTGGCCGAGGACGCGCCCCACGCCACCCTGCAGGACTTCCAGCTCTCCGGGCAGTACGTCCTCCACGCCGACGGCAAGCGCGTCTCGGCCGCGAAGATCTACCACTCCAGGCGCGGAGCCGCCTACCTGGTGGTGACGGACGTGTTCGAGGAGCCCGTGCTCGTCCTCCAGCGGACCCGCCGCGTGGAGGGCGTGGAGCCGGAGGCCCTCCTCGAGCGCGAGAACGGCGGCATCGATCTCGCGGCCGACGCGACCCGCTGCGACCACGGCAGGTTCCGCCTCCTCGGCACCGACGTCGCCTTCAAGGTCCCCGAGATCGACACCCGCCTCAAGCTCCGCCCGCCGCTGACGGGCACGCACTGGTCGAAGAAGGTCGTCGAGCACTCGCCCGAGTACGGCCGCGCGGCCCAGGCCTACAAGCCGGATCCCGCGAAGATGAAGCTCCTCGCCGAATCCGACGTGGAGGCGCGCGTCCAGATCTTCTTCGGGACGTGGTGCGCCTTCTGCAACAAGTTCCTCCCCAACACACTGAAGGTCGAGGAGGAGCTGAAGAAGAAGGGAACGAGAATCACTTTCGAGTTCCACGGCCCCCCACCGCCGCCGGCCGCGTGGGTCACGAAGGAAGCCACGATGATGCGCGTCAAGCGCCTGCCCACCGGGCTCATCTTCGTGGACGGCAAGAAGATCGGCCGCCTCGAGGGCAACGACTGGATCAAGCCCGAGCGGTCGCTGTCCCGGATCCTCAAGTAGCGCATCCCGGATCCAACGGTCGTGCTCCTGGGGGGGGGCTCTCCGGTACCCTACGGGCCGTCGAAGGAGGAGGACGCATGGCGCGACGTGCCCGGGTCCCGGTGAGCCGCTGCTTCGCGCTGCTCGGCGCCTGCCTGTGCACGCTCCTGTTCGGCGCGCTGGCGGGCGGGCCGACGCCGGCCTTCGCCGAGGGGAACGCAGACTGCCTGGAGTGCCACGACGACGTCGTGGACGAGAAGAAGTTCCTGGCGTCGGTCCACCGCGAGCAGGAGTGCGTCTTCTGCCACCAGGACGTCGAGCTGAACGACGACTTCGAGCACGCCACGCCCGTCGAGCTCGTGGACTGCACGGAGTGTCACGAGGAAGAGGGCGAGCGCCACGCGGCGAGCATCCACGGCCAGGTGCTCCAGGGTGACGACGAGATGGCGCTGCTGGCGCCGCACTGCTGGGACTGCCACGGCTCCCACTACGTCCGTCCGCCGTCCGATCCGACCTCGCCCACGAACTTCTTCAACATCGCGATCACGTGCGGCAAGTGCCACCGCGAGGGCTCGCCCGTCTCGCGCAGCCACGAGATGGCGCAGACGTCCATCCTCCGCAACTACTCCATGTCGCTCCACGCCAAGGGCGTGTACGAGAAGGGCCTGGTCGGCGCCGCCGTCTGCACGTCGTGCCACACGGCGCACGACATCCTCCCGCGCACGGACCCGGCTTCCTCCGTGCACGCGGACCACGTGGTCGAGACGTGCAAGGCCTGCCACGGACGCATCGAGGACGTGCACGCGAAGGTCATCGAGGGCCGGCTCTGGGAAGAGGAACCCGGCCGCATTCCCCTGTGCGTGGACTGCCACGCGCCCCACGAGCAGCGCCTCCTGAAGGACATCGAGCGGGAGGAGACCGACCGAAACCGCGCCTACAACGCGAAGTGCCTCGGTTGCCACGGCACGGACGAGTTCAGGAACAAGGCGATGGAGCGAGACGGCGCCGCCGTCTCCCTCTTCGTCGACCGGGACGCCTACTACGGGGGCGTCCACGGCACGGCCGGCAGGGCTTGCAGCCAGTGCCACACCGACGTGACGGCGCTTCCGGAGGTGCGGGCCTGCGAGACCATCCAGACCAAGGTCGACTGCGCCACCTGCCACGCCGAGACGGTCGAGATCTACCGGCAGAGCACGCACGGCATGCAGGCGGCCGAGGGCGATCCCGACGCGCCGACCTGTCTCGACTGCCACGAGAAGCACGCCACGATGGGGCGCCGCCTGCCCGCCTCGCCGACCTTTCCTCGAAACGTCCCCGAACTCTGCGCCCGTTGCCACCGCGAGGGCGAGAAGGCTGCCGTTCGCATCCAAGGCGACGTCCCGATCATAGACAGCTACCGCATGAGCATCCACGGGAAGGGGCTCAACGAGAGCGGCCTCCTCGTCACGGCGACCTGCGTGAACTGCCACTCGGCGCACGGGGTCCTGCCGCCCGACGATCCGAAGTCGATGGTCCACGACTCGAACGTCGCCGACACCTGCGGCCAGTGCCACCTCGGCATCGAGGAGAAGTTCAAGACCTCGATCCACTGGCCTACGAACGCCGACACCGACCTCCCGCTCCCGACGTGCAAGCACTGCCATACGTCGCACCGGATCAGCCGGGCCGACCAGGACGACTTCCGGCTCCTGATGTCCAACCAGTGCGGTACGTGCCACGAGGAGGAGACGAAGACCTTCTTCGAGAGCACCGTCCACGGGCAGTCTTCGCTCCTGGGGTCGGCCCGGAGCGCCAAGTGCTACGACTGCCACGGCTCCCACAAGATCCTCCCGCCCGACGACCCCGCGTCGACGCTGAGCAACAAGAACGTGGTCCAGACCTGCGGCCAGTGCCATAGCGGCGCGCACCGCCAGTTCGCCGGCTACCTGACGCACGCCACCCACCACGACCCCGACAAGTACCCGTGGCTGTTCTGGACCTTCTGGGCCATGACCACGCTGCTGGTGGGCACGCTGGCCGTGGCGCTCGTGCACACGAGCGCGTGGCTGGTGCGCCTCTGGCTGTCGAGGAGCGAGTGGCAGGGGCACAAGGCGGCGTCGAAGCCGGTCCCGGGGCAGAAGCTCTACCGCCGCTTCGACCGCTACCAGCGCATGCAGCACCTGCTGATGATGCTCTCGTTCTTCGTCCTCGCGATCACGGGCATGACGCTGAAGTTCTCGTACACGGACTGGGCGCAGTGGCTGTCCGGCGTTGTCGACTTCGACGCGATGTCACTGCTGCACCGATTCGGCGCCGTGGTCCTGGTCGTGGTGTTCCTCGTCCACCTGGAGTACGTCCGGCGGAAGCGGAAGCGCATGGGTTGGACGTGGAAGGAGTTGCTCACCGGCCCCAACTCGCTCGTGTTCACCGGGAACGATCTCGAGGAGGCCGGACAGGCGATCAAGTGGTTCTTCGGCCGCGGCCCGCGGCCGCGCTTCGGCCGCTTCACCTACTGGGAGAAGTTCGACTACATGGCGGTGTTCTGGGGCGTCGCGGTCATCGGCCTCACGGGCCTGATGCGCTGGTTCCCGGAGTTCTTCACGCTCTTCATGCCCGGCTGGTTCATCAACGTCGCCGCCATCATCCACAGCGACGAGGCCCTCCTCGCCGTCGGCTTCATCTTCACGATCCACTTCTTCAACACGCACTTCCGGCCCGACAAGTTCCCCATGGACCCGGTCATCTTCACGGGGCGCGTCACGCTGGAGGAGCTCGAGTACGACAAGCCGCTCGAGTACGAGCGGATGGTCGAGAGCGGGGAGATCGACGAGTACATGGTCGACCCGTTCCCCGAGGGCGTCGAGAAGGCGTCGCGGATCTTCGGCTTCGTCGCGCTCGGCGTCGGCCTCGCGCTGATCGGGTTCATCGTCTACTCGATGATCTGGGCCTACGCGTAGTACGCTTCGGAATGACACTTCGGACATCGAGTCCGAGGCCGAGGGACGACGCCCGATCAGCCGCTCACCCATTTGCAGAAGAGAGGCTGCTCTGCCGGTACTGCCCCGGATCTCGCCTCGCACGGGCTAGCCGTCCTCCTCATCCTCGTCCTTCTTCTTCCAGGAGTCTGGAATGACCCATTCGAAGTCGGTGTCCTTCAGGGTCTTGGCCAGTCTCTTCAGGAGGTCGTACACGCGGCTTGTCTCGATGAACGCAACGGACAGTCTGAGTGCCTTTCGATTGGGCACTGCGAATCGCGGGATGCCGGCTTCGGCCTGCATGCGCTGAGATGCAGGGTCTTCCTCCGGGACGTAGTCCCAGTTCTCGACGCCCACCCAGGCGTCGGCGCTCGAGCAAGCCGGCCACTGCTGGATGTCAGGCGGGCTGGGGATGCCGGGCTGCACGTCGAACACGGCAGACTCTCGATACGCGTCACCTGCGTACGTCGAGTCTCCACTGGGCCCGCGCAGCTCCACGGTGAGGCTGGCACGAGGGCCGAGGCCCCAACGGGTGGGCGACAGCAGAGGTTTCAGCGCGGCGTAGTGGTATGCGAGCAAGCGGACGCGAAGATCCGGAGTGGCAACGGGGGAGCACGTTGAGGACAGGTCGCGCGAGATGGCTCCGATGGCGATGAACGTGACTCTGAGATCCTCCCCCTCGCACTCTGAAGTCGGGTGGAGTTGCGCGCACAGGGAATCGATCAGAGCGTCCTTGTCCAGGGAACTGGGATCGATGCACAACTGCTCTCTTGCCTTCGTCAGCCCAGTCTCCACGATCAGTCGAATCTGCTTTCTGTCGTTCACACGGCAGAGGCACTCGAGGCCCGGCCTGGCGACGGGGGCGTCCGGTCGCGACCGGATGTCCACGGCTCGGACGATGACCCACAAGGCGCCGTACTCCAGCGTGGGCCGCCCCTGCATGCCTGGGGGACAGCCCGCGGGCTGTACGCCGGACAAGCGGATCTCGCGCGATACCGTGCTCACCGCGTGGAACTCGTCGGCGATGGTGCTGACGAAACGAGCGACGGCCAAGGCCACGGCCTTTCCGATCGCGGTGACTACGGCGGATCCCAGCAAGAAGCCGAGCTTCGAGGGTTCCGGTTCGCTGAACGACGCGTTCACAACCGAGAGTGCGATCCTCTCCTCGAGCAGCTTCGTGTTGTGGGAGAACACTGCGCGAGACTCGGCCTTGTCGAGCGGGTAGTGCTGGCACGGTCCGGGTCCAGGATGTGGCTTCACGAGATTCAGCGGGGACCTGCAGCCTGTCAGGGCGAGGCCGATCATCGCGAGTGCCGTCAATCCGCGAAGTGCGTGTCTCGTCACGGGATCCTCCCTCGTTCGCCCTTGACGTTGCGCCCCCCCTCGCACCCGACCTTGGAGCATAGGTACTCGGATCGTCGCGGACAACGGGCTTCCCCCGACCTGGCGGGGACCTGCGCCATGGTCGCCAAGGGGGTGCCTGCGATCTGGACGGCACGCCACCGTCAACGTCACCACGAGTTCTCGTGCAAACGAGAGCGAACTGGATGTCCCCATGGAACTCCTCGAGGGGGGGCCTGACGCCGTGCGGTATCGGTGCCTGGCACCGCAGGTGGGGGTGGTCTATCCTTGCCCCACGATGACACACGTTCTTCACGTTTCCGGCGGCTTCACGAGCGAGGAGTGGGAGGCCGCCCGGTCGTGGGCCGAGACCCTCGACTCCGTGGAGGTCAACCGGGACCTCTGGGTGGCCCACGGGCGCCGCCTCCGCCTCGGCGAGGACGCCAGGGTCCGGCTGGCCGCCCTCCCCGGCCCACGCCGCGTGCTCGTCCTGACGGAGGACTGGTGCGGCGACGCGGCCCGCCCCGTCCCGGTGCTCGCCGCCGCGTGCGAGGCCGCCGAGGGCGTGGAGCACCGCTGTCTCGGCAGCGACGAATGGCCCGGCGTGATCGAGCGGTTCCTGACCCACGGCGGCCGGGCGATTCCCACGGCGATCGTGCAGGACGAGCACGGGATGCTCCTCGGTGCGTGGGGACCGCGCCCCGCAGCCCTCCAGGCGCTCGTGAGGGCGAAGCGGCGGCGGGAGGGCCCCGCCACCCCCGAGACGACGGCGGCCTGGTACGCACCGATCATGGCGTGGTACGGGCGGGACAAGGGGCGCTCGACCGTCGAGGAACTCCTGATGCTGCTCGAGCGAGGCGGCGCCCCCCGCTGACCGGGCACGAAGGAACCCGCGCGGGACGAGCCCGCGCGGGTTGTTCGTGGTCTGTCGGTGATCTCGGGACCCGGCGCCTAGGGGCGCGTGGCGCCGGCGACGGAGTCGTCCTGGAGCCAGTTGTCGAGATCGTCGAGGGAATCGTAGAGGATCTGTCGGATGTAGGTGCCGTTGTGGATGTAGCCGCACGGCTCCTTCCGCGCGACCTGGTAGTTGTAGGCCGCCGCGAGCAACGACGCGTCGAAGTCCACGTAGCGGTTGGGGTAGATGGCCCCGCCGCCGTTGTCGTTGAAGAAGTACGGGTACTCGTGGCCGTCGTAGAAGATCGGCTTGCCGATCGTGCCCGATGCGTGCGACTCGATGGCAAACAAGAGATCCGCCAGCAGGCTCTGGATCTCGGTGTAGTTGGCAGCGGGGGCCGTGCTCAGCGTCTCGAACGTGCTGCCGGCGTGGCAGTCGTTGCAGCGCGTGATGTCGGGCTCCCAGGTGTGATCCATCGCGTTCTCGCGCATGTGGCAGCCCACGCAGGTCTTCAGTGCTGCAGGATGAGCACTGAACGGGGTCTGGCCGCGGTAGTCTCCGTCCGCGCGGTACTGGTAGCCGGCTTCGACGTCGGCGCCGAAGAGGGAAGCCGCGGCCGCGTAGTAGTGGATGTTGATGAAGCTGTAAGGCCCGACGCCCGCGTCCGCGTCGATCGCGTCCTGCACGGTCACGCCGGAGGCAAGCCCCTTGTGGCAGCCCATGCAGACGTTGCTGGGGCCGGCCAGGTCGGCGGTGTCGCCGGACGGGAAGGTCACGGGGCGAAGTCCCGTGTTGGACACGTCGTCCCAGCGCGTCTCGTCGTTCGAGTACAGGTCGGCCTGGCTGTGGCAGGCGATGCAGCCCACCACGCTCAACGGTGCGAACGCGTCGTCGGTCGAGCCGTCCTTCGCGTACTGCGCGAAGCCGGGGCTCGTGTGGCACTGCGAGCAGAGCGGGTTTCCGAAGTTCTGGACGGTCTGCGGCGCGGGATCCTTGTCCCAGTGACGGAAGACCTCGCTGCCGGCGTGATTGTGGCCGCTCAGGTGGAACTGGTCGGTTTTGGCGACGAAGAGGTCGGAGGGCGCCGTGTATCCGGCGCGACCCGGCGGGATGTCCGTGGGGGTCCCGCCGAGATCCACGATCGAGTCGTGGAGGATCTGGCGCATGTAGGTGCCGTTGTGGAGATAGCCGCACGGCTCCTTCTGGCCGAACTGGTAGTTGTAGGCGGCGTGGAGCAGCTTCTCGTCGAAGTTGTCGTACTTGTTGCCGTAGCCCAAGCCCGCACCGTTGTCGTTGAAGAAGTACGGGTAGGCGTGGTCGTCGTAGACGATCGGGTAGCCGAGTGTGTTGGCGTACGTCCGGATGTCGGCGTAGAGCCCGCTCAGCGCGGTCTGGATGGCCGACCAGTTGGCCCTGGGCGATCCGCCCAGCGTGCTGAACCCGCTGCCGGGCGTGTGGCACTCCTCGCAGCGCTCGAGATCCGGGAACCAGGTGTGGTTCTTGTCGCTCTCCTGCATGTGGCAGCCGGTGCAGGTCGACAGGCTGTCCGGGTGCGACGGGAACGTGTTGCGCGCCTGGTACTCCTTCGAGGCCAGGTACTGGTAGCCACCCCGCACCTCGCTGCCGAGGTAGGAGGCCGCGGCGGGGTAGTAGTGGATGTTGATGAAGCTGTAGGAGGGGTAGTCCGGATCCTGCTCGACGTCGTTTGGCGTGGCGGCGTCGACCTGGACCATGGAGCTTCTGCCCTGGTGGCAGCCCATGCAGAGGTTGCTGTCGCCGGCCAGCGTCGCCGTGTCGCCCGAGGGGAACGTCACGTGATCGAGCTCGGGGTACGTCCCCAGGTCGTCGTAGAGCGTGCTGGAACCGGCACTGTGGCAGCCCGAGCACTCGAGGCCCATGGGCAGCGCGGCCGCCGCGTCGACGGTGCCGTCCATGGCCCAGTCCTTGAAGCCGCCACCGGAGTGGCACTTCGCGCAGTCGGTCTTGACCTGGCCGTCCCCGTCCCAGTGGCGCCAGGCCTCGTTGGCGATCTGACCGTGGCCGCTCTCGGCCCACTCCTGGCCGATGCCACTGCTCTTGAAGGTATAGCCCTCGAGGACCTCGTCGGTCGGGTCCCCCGTGGTGGGCTGCGCGTAGAACTTGAGAACGGTGTCGGTGCTGATGGGGATCGGGCCGGAGTACACGGGACTCGTGTCGTCCGGCACGCTGAGGTCGGTCGTGTAGTAGAGGACCGCGCCCGAGCTGCCCTCGCCCGTGGCCGTCAAGGTCACGTCCTGCGCACTGTCGTAGTTGGCGCCGGCGGGACTCGCCTTCACGGTCAGGGGCAGGGGCAGGGGCGGGTTGCTGCCACCGCTGCTCCCGCAACCACCGAAGGCGAGCGGTGCGACGGCGAAGACGGCGACCACGAGGGCTGCGGCCAGACGGGCGATTCGAGAACCAGGTCTCATGATGACTCCTGCGCTAGGAAGAAGGGACGACCTCGAGGTGCCCGCGCAGCAGGGCGTGGGACGGAGGCGCGATGCTTTTTTGCGTGCCCCGGGGACGGGCGCGAGGATACATGCGCCGATCTGCATAACGAGGATTGCCAGCTTGTATCGACGGTAAACAGTTGTCGTTGGTCCCCACTCTCCGGAGGAATGAGACTGCGATCCATTCGCAGGAATGTGAACCTCTGCGAGAG
>JAUXCH010000143.1 GCA_030618975.1 Planctomycetia bacterium | reverse complement strand
GCGTAGGGACAGTCCGTGAAGTTCTGCCCGTCCGGGAACTCAGCGTGGTCCCCCGCGCGGTGCCGGACCGGTTGTCCCCGGTAGAGTCGCACAGGGGTCTCCCGAGACATCTCCTACTCCCGGAACAGTTCTGCGAGAAGCCCGGCGATGGCCAGGGCTGCCGGCGTCACCGGGATGATCTGGACCAGGTCATTGCCGTGTGCCCGGGCGCGGTTCAACCTCTCCGCCTCGCCTTCCGCCTCCTCCGGGATCTCCGTCAGGCGCCGCCGCCAGTGTTCGACCCGGACCAGATCTCCGCGGGCGATCGGGTCTTGCAGCCGGCGATACGCGGCCTGGGCGGCCGGGGATGGGGGCACTCGGCCTCGTTCCCACGCCGAGACGCTCGTCCGCGAGACCCCGAAGGCCAGGGCCCACTGCTCCTGGCTGAGCCGGTAGTGCGACCTCGTCCGTGCGTAGGCGTTGGGCATCGCGGTTCACCCCCAGATGACAATACTTGTCAATACTGACATGGCTATCGGCATCCGGCAAGCGACACTGCTCCTCCAGATCCACATGACGGACATAACATATTTTTGCAGCATAAGTTATGTCCATACGTTCAGATGAGATCATGCCTTGTCGACCACCCACCTGAAGGAAAACTTGTTGTGTTATCTTTCTGGCATGAGTCGCAGCCCCGGAACCGTCCAGGACCGCATCCTCGCGCGGATCCGTGCTCGGGGACGCGGGAGGGTGTACGTGCCCCTGGACTTCCTGGACCTGGGCGCGAGGGCTGCCGTGGACTCCGCGCTGCACCGACTGGTGCGGGCCGGGGATGTTCGCAGGTCCGGCCGCGGACTGTACGACTACCCCGAGACGGGGAGATTCGGTCCCGTGCCGCCGGCCGAGGCCGAGATCGTGGCTGCGATCGGGCGGCGGACGAGCAGCGTCATGCAACTCGCCGGGCCGGGAGCCCTGAACCGCCTGGGGCTCTCGACGCAGGTCCCTGCTCGCAGCGTGTATCTGACGGATGGCCCGAGCCGGACGCTGACCCTGGCCGGTCGGCAGATCGAGTTCCGGCGTACCTCGCCCAGGTATCTCGTCGTACCGGGCACGACGGCTGGGCTCGCGATCCAGGCGCTGAGAGAGCTCGCGCGGGGCAACGTGGACGCCGGAGTCGTCGACCGTCTCCGCACGCTCCTCGCGGAGGAGGATCTCCAGCGCCTACGCCGGGTTCGCAAGCAACTCCCCGCGTGGATCCAGGAGGTGCTCAGGCCGATTCTCGAGGGAGGGGAGTAGGCATGGACGACATCGCTGCGCTGCCTGTCCGCGACCGGCGCGAGCTGTTCGCGATCGTGGCAGAGGAGGCGAGGAAGACACTGGGAATGAACCTGTCGCCCGCCGTCGTCGAGAAGGACTTCTGGGTCTGCTGGACGCTGCTCAAGCTCTTCACCCTCCCGGAAGCGGCCGTGGCGGACGGAAAGCCGAAGCTCCTCTTCAAGGGCGGTACGTCCCTGTCGAAGGTCTTCGGAGCCATCTACAGGTTCTCCGAGGACATCGACGTGAGCGTCGAACCTCGCTTGCTCGGCGTGAATCTGGAGCCGCTGGACGACCCAGGACTCTCGAGGACGAAGCTGAAGGAGATCGGCGAACAGCTCGCGCGGGGCTGCTTGCAGTACACGAGAGAGAGGGTCGCGCCCGCCCTCCAAGCGGCCACGGGTGCCGTCCTGGGGAACGAGGCGTGGTGGGCCGACAGGTCTTCCGACACGCATGGACCGATTCTGGTCTTCCTCTACCCGAGGGCCTCGGACCCGGCCTCCTACGTACTCCCGGGAGTTCGTCTCGAGCTGGGCGCTCGCGCGGACTTGCATCCATGGCACTACGGGGACATGCGACCCTATGTCTGGGATGTCCGGCCGGATGCCTTCGAGCAGGGACGTGAAGGCGCGACCGTGTCCGTGCCCACGCTCGATGCGGAGCGGACGTTCTGGGAGAAGGTCACCCTGCTCCACGTGGAGAACGACCGCGCGGACCGGCCACCTGACGAGGAGCCCCGGGCGTGGAGGAGGATCTCCCGGCACGGTTACGACCTCGCGATGCTCGCGCGGACCGAGGTGGCAGAGAGAGCCTTGGCCGACACCGGTCTGTTTCGCCGCGTATGCCGGACGAAAGATCTGTGGTTTCGTTCCGGATTCTCGGATTACGAAAAGCTCGACAGGAGCCGCGTCTCGATCGTCCCGAAACTCCAACTGCGTCGGGCGTTCATCCGAGACTACGCCTCGATGAAGGCGATGTTCTTCGTGGAGCCGCCGACGATCGACGACCTGCTCGACGACCTGGCCGCCCTCGAAGCACGGATCCGTGAGGATCGGTAGGGCCCGTCCACCGGCACAGACGACATCACGATCGAGCTCGGCGTTTCGCGTCCCGCAGGAGCCCGGCCCCGAGCTCGGCCGTCCGCGGGTTTCGCGCAACCTCGACGACGCCCCCTCCTCGGCTCGACGGCGAACGCCCCGCGGCACGACGTCGGTGGGCGGCGGGGGCCTCTGTCCGCGGTCCGCGCTACCATCCCGGGACAGCATCGGCGACGTGGTGCGACCCGCCCCGACCGCACGGACGCCCCGGAGATCGTCGCCGTCATCGCGCCCGTTCCGTGGCGCAGGAGACGCTCGGCGAGGCCGGATCGAACCGGCCCGGAACCGTGCCCGCGGTTTCGCCCGTCCCCTTCCCACGAGAGTCGGAGCGGAAGGAAGAACGAAGTGCATCATCAGATCCAGGAATCGACGGCGAGCACCGGCATCGACGTGCCTGCTGTCGATATATCCGGGCTGTGGCTCTGCCCGCAGTGCGGTGACATTCACCCGACGCCTTCACCGTGCTCGTCCGCGAAAGGCGCGTCACGCAAGGCCGAGGCGCGCCTCGAAACCGACGTCCGTCTCTGCGCCTGCTGCTGCCGGAAGGTCGTCGCGATCCGGTCCCGGTTCTCCTCCTTCTTCTGTCCGGACTGCGGAGCGCGGGTCGTCGAGGTCAACCGGTCGATCGGGCGGCTCGTCGTGCCCGTCTGCCGGGATCCGGAGGCGAACAGCGCCCTCTTTCCCACAGCGCCGGACGAACCCGCGCTCTCCCCCGGCATCGAGTGCTACACCCGCTTCTTCGGCGCCCAGCTCGAACTGCTCAAGGACGCGTCGTACTGCCGTACGATGATCCTCTTCCGCGTTCTCCGACTCCCCGAAGACAAGCCCGTCTGGCTCGACACATACCTTCGCTGCGTGGCAACGCTCAGGGAGGACGTCTTCCAGCCGCCCGCCGCCCTGCTATGCCTGGTGTTGACGTTTGGCGACTACCTCCTCGAGGTCCCGAGCGAATCCCCCGCCCTGGCCGCACGCGTCGAGAGGAAGGCCTCCGCATTCGCGCGAGGGATCCGGGCGAAGGTCGCTCGCCGCCTCCTCGAGAAGAGCCCGACCGAACTTCGTGAGGTGGGACGGAGATGGGCCTGGATGGTCATCGACGAGGTCCTCCCGCTTCCGGCCTACGTCGATCCCAGCGCTCCTGAACTCCGGGTGCGTCGCAGCCACACGATCCTGGCTCTCGTGGAGGCGGCGATCCGAAACTTCGCACGTGTTCACGGCCTGCCCAGGCGTCCCCCTGCCATCCAGGCCATGCCCGTACGAGGCGCCGTGTCGACCACCCGTCCCGGAGAGAGCCGGCTTGCCGGGTTCCCGCAGGCGTGCCCCCGCACCGCACGGTTCGTCATCGGGTTGGAGGGCACGCCCGCCGCCCGCGAGGAGCCCCTGAGTTCCTACCACCTCAGCATGGACCGACGCCACTCGTGGTGGATCCTCTGGTCAGACGGCGGCGATCGAACGACGGGCGCCCCCACCGCGTGGTGCCCGCGAAACGGACAGACAGCCGTGGATGCGGCGTTTCTCCTCCTCCATGCCTCCCTGACCCGGGACCTCGAGACCCACGGCAAGGATCGCAAGCGACCGGGGATCGCTATCGCCGGGCTCCTCGACGAGGACCTGGCCAACATGCTCCTCGATCGCCTCTGGCCTCCGGAGTGAATCGACGACACATCGTGCTCGAGGAGGCGACGAGGACGCAGCCGCGAGGGGCCACATCCCTCCCACTTGACATTGTGACTATATAGGACATATTACTATGACCATGAAGACCATATCGATCAGCGACCTGAAGGCGGGCCTCTCGGCTGCGCTTCGCGCCGTCCGCCGTGGAGGCGCGGTCCTGATCACGGATCGAGGCCGGCCCGTGGCTCGCATCGTGCCCGTGCAGGCGGCACCGGGAGACGTGGAACCGCTCGTCGAGGCGGGACTCATTCGGACGGGGCCCAGGCGGCTGCCGCGCGGCTTCCTGGATCGCAGGCGACCGGATGACCCCACCGGTTCGCTGCGACAGGCCGTCATGGACGAGCGTGAGGCCGGGCATTGATCTTCTGGGACACCTCCGCGCTCGTTCCCCTTCTGGTCGAGGAAGCCAACACACGGTTGTCCAAGGAGGTGGCCCGTCGGGACGGCGACGTGCTCGTCTGGTGGGGTACAGCGGTCGAGATCCTCTCCGCGGTCGCGCACCGCGAGCGCGAGGGCGGGCTCTCGACCGACGACGCTGATGACGCGCGGGATGGCCTCGCGGCGCTGATCGGAACGTGGAGCGAGGTCCTGGCCAGTGACCCGGTGCGGAACAACGCGTCCCGCCTGCTGCGTCGTCACACACTGCGTGCGGCGGATGCGCTGCAACTCGGCGCCGCTCTCGCGTGGGCTGATGGAAGTCCGGAAGGCCGCTCGTTCTTCACCTTCGACGACCGACTGGCCGGCGCCGCTCGCCGGGAAGGCTTCAGGACCATAGCGGGAACGAAGCCACGGCAGTAGCGTCCGGCTGGCGCCGGGAGAGGGCGCAATCCCATGCGCCGGTTCGGTAGTCGGTACCTTGATCATCGAGTTTCGAGGGCTGGGACGCGGTGAGAGAGGTACGGCTTCGTCCTGCCCCCCTCTTCGCAGGCAATCGTCGCGGGCACACGCCGTACCCTGTGATCCCCTTCCACGGCGAATCCGGCCTCAGACGGCCATTCGGGGCGATCCTTGTAAATTGACTATTGAAAAGTCAAACTACAAGGCCGGAGATCGCCCATGATCCAACGGACCCTCGGCCGCGTCCTGGCGCGCGTCGCCACCCAGGCCCCGGTAATCACTGTCACAGGGCCCCGGCAGTCAGGAAAGACCACGCTCGTCAAGGCGACGTTTCCCGAGCACGACTACGTGTCCCTCGAGGATCCCGACGCTCGTTCCTTCGCCCGCGAGGACCCGCGGGGATTCCTGGCCCACCTGTCCGGCAAGGCCATCCTGGACGAGGTCCAACGGGTTCCGGACCTGTTCTCGTACCTTCAGACGAGGGTGGACGAGTCGGACGTCCCCGGGGAGTTCGTGCTCAGCGGATCCCAGAACTTCCTCCTCCTCGAGAGTGTGAGTCAGTCCCTGGCTGGGCGCACGGCCAGCCTGCATCTCTTCCCCTTCTCGTTGAGCGAGCTCGAGAGTCGCACACCCTTTCCGGCGGCTCGACTCGGCCGCTCCTTGTTGGCCGCTTCTCGGACCTCCCGATTCGAGTTGGCAGAGCTTCTGTTCACGGGGTTCTACCCACGCATTCACGACAAGGGCCTCGAACCCGCCCGCTGGCTGCGGGACTACTACCACACGTACGTCGAGCGGGACGTCCGCCACATCGTGAACGTGGGAGACCTGGAGTCGTTCTCCCGCTTCGTCCGTCTCTGTGCGGGGAGGAATGCACAGCTTCTCAACCTCTCCTCCCTCGCAAACGACTGCGGCATCGGACACTCCACGGCCGTGCGCTGGTTGTCCGTCCTCGAGGCCAGCTTCTTGATCGTGTTGTTGCGCCCCCACCACCGCAACTTCGGAAAACGCCTGATCCGACGCCCGAAGCTCTACTTCCTGGACACCGGCCTGCTCTGCTCCCTACTCGGCATCCGCTCGGCCGAGGACCTCGCCGTGCACGCCTCCCGGGGAGCCATCTTCGAGAGCTTCGTCCTCTCCGAGGTGCTGAAGAGCTACTACCACGCAGGTCTCCCCCCACGCGTCCACTTCTGGCGCGATTCCACGGGGCACGAGGTGGACCTGCTGATCGACGAGCCCGAAGGGCTCGTGCCCGTGGAGATCAAGTCTGGTCAGACGTTCACGCGCGACTACCTGAAGGGGATCCGCTACTGGCAGCGGTTGGCCTCGACCGAGAGCGACGGCACGGGGATGCCGGGGGCCGTGGTCTACGGCGGAGCCCGCTCGTTTCAGCGAGACGACGTTCGTGTGTACTCCTGGGCCTGCCTCTGACTCGAACGCGATCCGTGCGCACGTCCAGCGCGGGGCTCTGCTCTTCGCTGAGGTCTGCGGCTTGGTGCCACGGTGCAGGAGGCGAGGGGACGGGTAGAGACGGCGCACCTGAGAATCACGACCGTGAACGGGGAGGCCTCCTTCCGCACGGCCACCCCCTCGCGAAAGGCCGAGCCCCCGGCCGAGCCCGTACAATCCGGCGTTCCCTACGGATGCGCGCAGGTGAGCCGCTGCAGCGATGCGGTGACGCGGGGGTAGGACGTGGCAGCCGAAGACCGATCTCGACAGGGCACGAGACCCGGCCCCGCGAGCGGGGGCGAGCCCTCTCCGCCGCGCACGACACACGGACGACGAAGGCCGCACTCGCAATACGGTCCCCGGCGCTTCGAGGAGTTCGAGCGACTCCGGCGCCGCCTGACCTGGGCCGGCGTCGCGATGATCCTGCTCATCGCGATCGGCGTCGTGGGCTACGCGTCCATCGCGAAGGGAGAGCACGGCGTCCTCGACGCCGTGTACATGACGGTGATCACCCTGACTACGGTCGGGTACGGCGAGATCATCGACATGACGAATGATCCTGGTGCCCGCATCTTCACGATGTTCATTCTCGTCTTCGGCATGGGCATCTTCGCCTACACCGTGCCCATGCTCGCCGCATTCGTGATCGAGGGGCACTTCCTCAACATTTTCTCGAGGCGTCGGATGGAAAAGAAGATCGAAGCACTGACGGATCACTACCTCATCTGTGGCGACTCCGGGTCCACCTGGTTCGTGGTGGAGGAGTTCCAACGAACGTCTCGACCGATCGTCGCGATCGTGCCCAGCGAAGAGGTACTGGGCACGATGCCCTCGCATCTGGGCGATCTCCCCGTCCTCGTCGGGGACCCCAGCGACGACGACGTCCTGACCTCCGCGGGGATCGAACGCGCCGCGGGCCTCGTCGCGAGCATGAACGGCGACAAGGACAACGTGCTCCTCGTCTTCACCGCACGCCGTCTGGCCCCCCAGGCGCGGATCATCGCGTCGGTGGACAACCCGGCGCTGGAGGCCAAGCTGCGCGTGGCGGGCGCCGACGCCGTGGTGAGCCCGTGCAAGATCGGGGGTCTGAGGTTGGCCTCGGAGATGGTCCGTCCGACCGTCGTGACGTTCCTCGACAAGATGCTCCGCGACAAGGAGGCGGGGTTGCGCGTGGAAGAGGTCACGGTGCCCGAGGATGCCCAGGTCGTGGGGAAGAGGATCTCCGATCTGAAGTTCCACGAGATCGCGGGGGCGGTCTTGATCGCGGTTCACCGTCAGGGAGAGGAGCAGTTCCTCTTCGACCCCGATGGCGATCTCAGGATCGAACCGCGGATGACCCTCATCTTGATGATCGACACGGAGGGCCGCAAGGAGCTGGCCAAGATCGTCCGGGTCTGAGTCGGACGAGGGGCACCACCTCCTCCGGCCCGCACACCTGAGCGGCCTGTCGGAGCACTTCGCGCATGCGCCTTCCCATCCACGTCAGCATCACGGCCCTCATCGTCTCGGTGTTGGTCGGCGCCGTCGTCGCCGTGGCAGCGACGTCGTACCGCAGCGGAAAGCGGAGCGCAGAGGATCTCTCCTCGCAGATCGTCGAGCAGACGCTGCGGCGGATCGAGCTTCGGACGCGGACCCTTCTCGAGACGGCGACCGGCCAGGGAGAGCTCGGTCGCGCCACGATCGAGAGCGGCCAACTCACCGGTGGCGGGATTCCCGGATCCGAGGACTTCCCCGCCCTCTCCACCTACTTTGCCGCGACCCTCGAGGCCTACCCGGAGCTCTCGTACTTCGGGTATGCACTCGAGGCGACCGGTGAGTACAGCGTTGCGGAGCGGAAGGCCGACGGCGGAATCGAGATCCGCGAGTACGCGCTCGATGACGGCGGGAAGATGGGCGTCTCGTTTCACGTCGTGCGTGACGGCGTGCGGACGCTGGCTCGCGAGGAGGAGTGGAAGGGCTACGATCCGCGCAAGCGTCCTTTCTACATCCCGGCCAAGCAGGCCGGCAAGCAGGTCTGGACCGACACCTACGCCTTCTGGGACACGACCGCGACGACCGACAGCCTTGAATCCCGGGAGATTCCCGGAGTCTCCTGCGTGACGCCGGCGTTCGCAGAGGTCGACGGGACGCGGATCCTCACCGGCGTCATCGACGCGGACTTCGACCTCTACGTGCTCTGCGACTTCCTCGCCGATCTCCAGAGCGAGGTCCCGGGGCTCGCGTTCATCGTCGAGCGCCGCTCGAATGGAGATCAGCGCGCGATCGCCCACCCCGACGCCGGACAGCTCGTCAGGACGGAACGGGACGGGGACAGGATGACGCATCGTCTGGTGGAGACGATCGCGGACGTCGCCGACGGCCGCGTCGCCGCATGCATGCACCGCATCGAGGAAGACCGGGTCGCGGAAGACGACGTCGCAGAAGGCGCGTCATCCGACCACGGCACGGTGCAGCCCCTCTCCCTCGAGTACGAGGGGGTGGCGTACATGGGAGGCTACCTCGCCTTGCCTGGCGCCGGCGCGCCCCCCTGGACGATCTGCATGCTCATCCCGCGGAGCGAAGTCCTGGGGGCCGTCGACGAGAACAACCGCTACACGGCGGGTATCGCGGCCCTGAGCCTCCTGGCGGCACTCGGTCTCGGCATCCTTCTCTCCGTCCGGCTTGCGAACCCCGTGCGCCGTGTCGCGGAGCGCTCCGCTGCCGTCGGTCGACTCGAGTTGGACCATCCACCGCTCGGGAGTTCGTCGGTCCTCGAAATCGACCGACTGATGACCGCCACGGACGACATGACACGCAGCCTGCGCTCGTTCCAGAAGTACGTGCCCACCGACCTCGTCCGGGACATCCTCGACTCGGGCGAACAGGCCCGGCTCGGAGGGCACTCCGCCGAGCTCACCGTGTTCTTCTCGGACATCG
>JAUXCH010000302.1 GCA_030618975.1 Planctomycetia bacterium | reverse complement strand
GCGGCTACCAGGGCATCATCCCGCCCGGACTCCGGGGCGGCTGCGGTCGCTCGTCCTCCCGGCGCGGCGCGGAGGGTCCGGCCTGTCCCGAACCCGGCATGCCGAAGCCCTGCGCGCCCGGCATACCCGACATGCCCCCCATGACCGAGGAGAGCAGCTTCTGCATCTCCGCCGGCGGCATGTTCTTCACGCCGTCCTGAAGCAGCGCGGGCAGCATGTCTGCGAGCATCGTGGAGAGCTGCTCGGGGTCGAGCATGGACTGCATCAGCTCCTGCCGCTGCTCGCCCGTCACGCCCTCCATCGCCGTCTTGATCATCGCGGGCATCAACTCGCCGGCGTACTGCTGCAGGTTCTCGGGTGTGATCATCCCCCGCATCATGTCGAGCTTCTGCTCGCTCGTCGCGCTGCCCAGGAAGGTCTCCAGGAAGCGGGGGAGCAGCAGTTCGGCGATCCGGGCCGTCTCCTCCGGCGTGGCAGCCTCCCAGAACTTCGTGGCCATGGTGTCGACCATGGCCGCCTTCTCCTCGGGGGGCTGGGCGAGGAAGTGGTCGACCATCCTGCCCACCACCCAATTGGCCATTCCCATCACGCGTCTCCGTTCGGGGTTCGGGGTACGGGATCGGGGTCCCGAGCCCCGATCCTACGCGCTGGGGAGGCGGACGGGGGGCGACGGCCGGGGCACTCGGCGCGCCCACCCCGCCCGACACCACCTGGTGTAGAATCCCGCCGCTACGTCCTGCGAGGCCCGGGTCCCCCGGGGCTCTCGGTGGCGTGGAGCCATCACCGGACCGGGAACCGAGGGAGCCCCCATGTCTGACGAACAGGCCGCGCAGTCCCCCAAGCAGAGCCTCGGCACGGACGCCGCGCGCAATCTTTCGACCACCACCAAGACCGTCCCCATGCTGACGGGGGTCACCCCGCGGTGGATCCTCAAGCTGCTCCCGTGGGTGCAGGTCGACTCGGGAACCTACCGGGTCAACCGCAAGCGCGTGGTGATCAAGGGCGCCGGCAGGGTCAAGGCCAACATCGAGGACGGCAAGGCGACCGTCACGGCCGCTGACCTGAAGGCCATCCCGATGATGAGCGAGCTCGAGGACGACCTCGTCGAGGCCCTCGCGCAGCGCATGCAGAGCGAGTCGATCGACGCCGGTCACCTGGTCGTCAAGCAAGGCGACGACGGCGACCGCTTCTACGTCATCGCCCAGGGCAAGCTCGAGGTGCACACCGCCGGTATCCACGGCGAACGCCTGCGTCTTGCCGTGCTCACCGACGGCGACTACTTCGGTGAGATCGCCCTCATCAAGCAGGGGCCGCGCACCGCGAACGTGCAGTCGATCACGCCGGCCATCCTCCTCTCGCTCTCCAAGGCCGACTTCGAGAAACTCCTCTCGAAGTCGCCCGAGCTCAAGGCGCGTCTCGAAGCCCAGTGCGAGCAGCGCATGCACGAGCTCGAGAACGCCGACGAGCACGGCGAGCCCGAGGTCGACATCCAGTCCGGTCATACGGGCGAGCCGGATCTCCCCGAGGTCTTCATCGACTACGAGGAGGAGCCGAGCGAGTACCCCCTCAGCGTGGTGCAGACCGTCGTACGCGTGCACACGCGCGTCTCGGACATCTACAACGAGCCCATCAACCAGCTCCGCGAGCAGCTCCGCCTGTCCATCGAGGGCATCAAGGAGACGCAGGAGCACGAGCTCATCAACAACCAGGAGTTCGGCCTCCTCAATCAGATCGACCCCGCCATGCGGATCCAGACCCGCCACGGCGCGCCCACTCCCGACGACCTCGACGAGCTCCTCGCCCGCGTCTGGAAGAAGCCGGCCTTCTTCCTGGCCCACCCGCGCGCCATCTCGGCGTTCGGCCGCGAGTGCACGCGCCGCGGCGTGCCGCCCGTCAGCATCCAGATGTTCGGCTCGCCCTTCATCACCTGGCGCGGCGTGCCGCTCATTCCCTGCAACAAGCTCGAGGTGCAGGGTGCCGCCGGCGGCATCGGCACGACCAACATCCTGCTCATGCGCGTCGGCGAGCAGGAGCAGGGCGTGGTCGGCTTGCACCAGACCGGAATCCCCGGCGAGCAGATGCCCAGCCTCTCCGTACGTTTCATGGGCGTGAACCCGAAGGCGGTCGCCTCGTACCTGGTGACGCTGTACTTCTCGACGGCCGTGCTCACCGAGGACGCGCTCGGCGTGCTCGAGAACGTCGAGGTCGGCTTCTATCACGAGTACGAACGGTAGGACATGACCACGGGAGACGGCAAGAACCAGGGGGGCGGGGGCGGCGTCGTCGGTGCCGTGCCGGCCACGAGCTCGACCTCGCCGGAGGGCGCGTTCGATGTGGATCTCGTGAGCCTCATCGCGAACGAGCTCTACGCCGACACCCCGCCGCACCAGCCCGAGTCCGCCGTTCCCAAGAGCGATCCCGTCCGCGGGCGTGACGTGAACGAGGAGGCCTCGAGCCTCACGGACGCGGGCAACGCGCCGGAGAACGCCCTGGGGCTCCAGGGCGTGACCTCGCCCCACGGTCTGGCCGATCCCTCCTACTACTTCATGGAGCACCCGGAGAGCCCGGAGAATCCCCAGGGCACGCCCAATCCGCCCGCCGCGCCGGCTCCCACGGACGCGATGCACCCGGAATCGTCCGTCGATCCCCTGTCTGCGCAGGGTGGCGCCTCGCAGTCCGGAGCCGACCTGAGCCCGGCGGCGGCCGGCGGCCAGCAGCAGGTCCCGGCGGACACCGGCTACGACGCCGTTCCCCAGGGCCTCGTCGCCGCGCCGGCACCCGACCAGCCGCCGTCCGACGCGCCCCGGGCCACGCCCAGCGAGCCGCCGTCGCCGGCGGCCCCGGACACGGCCCGGCCGGAATCGGGCCTCGATCCGACGAAGATCCAGGCGCTGATGGGGCCCGCGCTCGGCGGCATCCCGAGCCTCTTCGGCCCGGCCGACGCAGGCCACGCCACGACGCCCGACGCGGACGTGCCCTCCGCAGTCGTTCCGTCCCAGGGCGGCACCACGGTCGAGCCGGACGGCAAGGCTCAGCCCGGTGGTTCCCAAGGTGGTGGGTCACAGGCCGGCGGGTCACAGGCCGGAGGCGATCAGGCCGGTGGCGGTCAGGCCGCACCGACCGGTGAACCCCCTGCGACCGGCGGGCTCGACCTGCACGGCATCGAGTCGCTCGGCGGTCTCCCCGCGCTGTTCGGCACGGCCGGCGCGGCCGTCCCCTTCGCTCCCGGCGTCGACGCCTCGGTGCCGGGGCTCGACCCGACCATGATGGCCATGGGGGGGCTGGATCCCTCCGCCTTCGGCATGGAGGGGACGTCCCTGCTCCCCGGGGACTCGCCCTCCGGCGAGACCACCGAGACGGTCCCCGCCGAACCGAAGGGCGGCGGCGAGGGCCCCGGCTACTACTTCCTGCCCGAGGCTCCGGTCCCGGAAACCGGCGCGGACGCGGGGGGCGGCGGCCTCGACCCGCACGTCGTCCGGAACGACTTTCCGATCCTGCAGCAGAAGGTGCACGGCAAGCCGCTCATCTGGATGGACAACGCGGCCACCACCCAGAAGCCGCAGGCGGTGATCGATCGCATCTCCCAGTTCTACGAGCGCGACTACTCGAACATCCACCGCGGCGCCCACACCCTGTCCGCCCGCGCCACGGACGCCTACGAGGACGCGCGGGAGAAGGTCCGCGACTTTCTCGGCGCCGGATCCGCCGACGAACTGATCTTCGTGCGCGGCACCACCGAGGGCGTGAACCTCATCGCCCAGACGTGGGGCCGCAAGTACGTGAAGGGCGGCGACGAGATCCTTCTCTCGCAGCTCGAGCACCACGCCAACATCGTTCCGTGGCAGATGCTCGCCCAGGAGAAGGGCGCGAAGATCCGCGTCATCCCCGTCACGGACCGCGGCGAGATCATGCTCGAGGAGTACGGTCGGCTCCTCAATCCGCGGACCTGCATCGTCGGCATCACGCAGGTCTCCAACGCGCTCGGCACGGTGAACCCCGTCGAGGAGATGATCGCCGCCGCGCACCGGCACGGCATCCCCGTGCTCGTGGACGGTGCCCAGTCCGTCCCGCACATGCGCGTGGACCTGCGGGAGAACGACGCCGATTTCTTCGTCTTCTCCGGCCACAAGATCTACGGGCCGACCGGCGTCGGCGTGGTCTACGGGAAGCAGGAGCACCTCGTGGACATGCCCCCCTGGCAAGGGGGCGGCAACATGATCCAGGCGGTGACCTTCGAGCAGAGCACCTACTCGGCCCCGCCCGCGAAGTTCGAGGCCGGCACGCCGACCATCACGGACGCGGTGGGCCTCGGCGAGGCGATCGACTACGTCCAGCGCATCGGGATCGACAACATCAACCGCTACGAGCACACCCTGACCGAGTACGCCATGGAGCGGTTGCACGAGGTTCCGGGCATCCGCCTGATCGGAACCGCTCCGAACAAGGTGAGCGTGCTCTCCTTCGTGCTCGAGGGCACCCGCAACGAGGACGTCGGCCGCTACCTGGATTCCGAGGGCATCGCCGTGCGCGCCGGCCACCACTGCGCCATGCCGACCATGCAGCGTATGGGCGTGAGCGGGACCGTGCGGCCGTCCCTGGCGATCTACAACACCCACGACGAGGTCGACTTCCTCGTCGAGGTGCTCAAGCGGTACCGCAGCGCCTGACCGGTCCTCCCGGTCCGGCGCTACCTCCGTTCGGTGGGCTTGCTCCGGCGGCCTGCCCGGCAGGCTCGTTCCGCAGGCTCGTTCGGTGGGGGGGAGGTCTTCCAGGTGGCAGCACTCGCGACGGATGAGAAGGGCCTGGTGGTGGCGTGCCCGGCGTGCGGCCGGAACAACCGGGTGCCGTATTCGAAACTCGGAGACGTCGGGCTCGGAGACGCGGGGGCCGCCGGGCGCTGCGGCGAGTGCTCGGCGGGGCTGGGGCCGGTCGCCTCGCCCCTCGCCGTGAGTTCGGATGCCGCGTTCGACGCCCTGCTGGCCACGTCCCCGCTGCCCGTCCTCGTCGACTTCTGGGCGCCCTGGTGCGGTCCCTGCGTCATGGTGGCGCCCGAGATCGAGAAGGTCGCCGCCTCCGAGGCGGGCCGCCTCGTCGTGGCCAAGGTCGACACCGAGGCCCTGCCGTCCCTCGGGCAGCGCTTCCAGGTCGGGTCCATCCCGACGATGGCCGTCTTCGTCGGGGGCCGGGAGCTCCACAGGGCGGCGGGAGCCCGGCCTGCCGCGGGCATCCTGGAGCTCGTCGCGCAGGCCCTCGCGTGAGCCCGTCCGACGCCATCGCGCCGTGGAACGACCCCGAGCGCGTCCGGTGCTTCGCGTCCCGGGACCCCGACCACCGGCTCGTTCCCCTCGTCGACGCGCTGCCGGATCCCCAAGGCGTGCGCGTGCTCGACCTCGGGTGCGCCGGCGGGCGCAACACCGTGTTCCTCGCCGAACGCGGCCTGGACCTGTTCGCGCTCGACGCGGCCGAGGCGATGGTCGCGGAGACGCGCGCACGGGTGGCCGGCGTGTTGGGGGAGGCTCAGGCCGAACGGCGCGTCGTCCAGGGACTCATGACGGACCTCTCGAGGTGGGCGGACGAGACGTTTCACCTCGTGGTCGCGCTCGGCGTCTACCACCAGGCCCAGAGCGAGGCCGAGTGGTTCGAGGCCCTCGCGGAGACCGAACGCGTGCTCGCGTACGGGGGACGCGTCCTCGTGTCGAATTTCGCGCCGGGTACCGGCAAGTCGAACGAGCCGCTCGAGCTCGTCGAGGGCACGCGCTTTCTCTACGAGGGCATGCACGACGACCACCTCTGCCTGCGGGACGCGGACGGCCTCGACGCCGACTTCGCCGAGCTCGGGTTCGTGCCCGAGACGCCGACGTGCATCGTCGAGCGGGTGGTCGAGGAGAAGCGGCGCGTCACCGTCAACGCGCTCTACGAGAAGCTCCCCGCGTGACACCTCGGGGTCAGGACGCAATGCGCAACTTTCGCGGCAACCCGGACGCCTGATGCCCGACCTCTTCGGTTGGATGCGCGCTCACAAGGCCTTGACGGCGTGGCTCGGCGTGGCCTCCGTCGTGATGCTCGTCGTGGGCGTGGTCCTGGTGCCCGTCGTGATCGCCCGCATGCCCGCGGATCATTTCGTCCGCACGGAGCCCAGGCCGGGGTCCTGGCGCGATCGGCACCCCGCGCTGCGCCTCCTCCTGCACGTCCTCTCCAACGTTCTCGGTGCCTTGCTCGTCCTCGCCGGCGTGGCGATGCTGGTGCTCCCCGGCCAGGGCATCCTCACGATCCTGCTCGGCCTGGCACTGCTCGACGTGCCGGGCAAGCGCCGGCTGGAGCTCGCCATCGTGCGCCGCAAACCGGTCCGCAAGGCGATCGACTGGATCCGCCGCAGGGCCGGCCAACCGCCCCTCCAGATCCCCTGACACCGACACCGATCGGGTCAGGAGGAACTCCTCACCGTTC
>JAUXCH010000265.1 GCA_030618975.1 Planctomycetia bacterium | reverse complement strand
GAGGCTACGCGGTGGAGACGATCCGGGCGTCGGGGGCGACGCGGGCGAAGGCCCTCGCCGCGGCCTCGGGATCGAGACCGAAGGCGGCCGTCGCGCCGGCGTCCGCCTGCATGCAGGTTCCGGCCACCACGGAGACGCTGTGGACCTCGGTCTCGCGGGGCGCGGCCGTGGCCGGATCCAGCAGGTGGTGGTACGTGCGCCCCGCGTGGCGGAAACGGCGCTCGTAGTCGCCGGAGGTCGCGACGGCCTCGTCGCGGATGTCGATCCGGCCCACGAGCCGGGTCGGGTCGTCGGGCGAGCGGATGCCGACGCGCCAGGGATCGCCGTCCTCCGAGGTGCCGAGGGCATACAGGTCGCCGCCCACGTTGACGAGGGCGTGCTCGATGCCGTGCTCCCGCAGGGCCTGGACGGCGCGGTCGACGCCGTAGCCCTTCGCGATGCCGCCGAGGTCGATCGCCGCGTGGGCGTCGTGGAGGCGGACGGCGGGCCGGCCGCGCCAGGTCGACACGTCGAGCGCGCGCCAGAGCCCCGTGCGGGCGAGCCCCTGGAGGGCGTCGGGCGTGGGCGGCGTGGTGCGCCGCGTGACCTCCCAGGCCTCGGCCGCACGGCCCAGGCACGGATCGAAGGCGCCGCCGGTGGCCTCGGCCCAGCCGAGCGAGGCCTCGAGAACCCGCGCGGTCGCGGGGGTGACGACCACCGCCTCGCGCGCGGCGGCGCCGTTCGCGCGGCCGACGTCCGAGTCCGCCCGGAAGCGGGTCATCGCGGCGTCCACGTCGCGGAGTTCCTGGATCGCGGCGTCGAGCGCGGCCTGGGCGGCGGCCCCGTCGTCGTGCACGAGCGCCAGGTCGGCGACCGTGCCCATGACGGGCACGCTGCGGCGCACGAGGCGGCGGGACCCGCGTCGGGAGGCGAAGGGAATCGCCGCCACGACGAAGGCGCCCACGCCCAGCGCGAGGAGGTCGCGCCGGTTGACGCGGGAGGATCGATCAGAATCGGCCATGGCTCGACTCCGTGGTCTCGTGGTTCGAAGGACAGGCGCTGCAGCCGGCGGTCTCGTCGGCCTGGCCGCAACCCTGCGGATCTGCGCCGCAGGAGGAGCTCTCGGGTTCGCGGCGATAGAAGGCGCCGAAGACGGCGAACAGGAGGGCCGCCAGCAGGATGCCGTAGACGGGGTTCACGATGCGCTCCCCAGGCCCGAGAAGCCCATGAAGGCCAGCGAGAGGCTGGCCGCGATGATGAGCGTCAGGGCCGTGCCCTTGGCGAGGGACGGCACGTCGGACAGCTCCGTGTTCTCGCGGATGGACGCCATGAGGACGAGGGCCAGCGTGAGGCCGAGCCCGGCCCCCACCGCGTAGAAGAGGCCCTGGATCAGGGTGTAGTCGTACTTCGTCGTCTGCCAGAGGGCCATGCCGAGGATCGCGCAGTTGGTCGTGATCAGCGGCAGGAAGATGCCGAGCTGCCGGAAGAGGGCGGGGCTCAGCTTCTTGATGGCCATCTCGGTGATCTGGACCATCGAGGCGATCACCACGATGAAGGAGATCAGGCGCAGGTACGGCGCGTAAGGCAGCACGAAGTTGTGCAGGAACCAGGCGCAGATCGCGGTGATCGTCAGGACGAAGATGTTCGCCAAGCCCATGCGGACGGCGGTGCCGACGCGGGACGAGACGCCCATGAACGGGCAGAGCCCCAGGAACATCATCAACGTGAAGTTGTTGACGATCATGGCGGAGAGCAGGATCCAGAAGACGTTCTGATTCATGCCGCGCTCCGATCCGGCGTCCCCGCGTCGGGCCTTGCCGTCTCGGGCCTTGCGGCCCCGGACATTGCGGCGTCCGGCTTCGCGCTCCGCGCCCTGCGACGCTCGACCCAGGCGAGCACGAGGAGGAGGAAGCCGAGGGTCAGGAAGCCGCCCGGCGGCAGGATCATGACCACCCAGGGCTCGTAGTTCGGACCGAACAGGCTGAACCCGAGGAACGAGCCGGTTCCGAGGATCTCGCGGACGCCGCCCATCATCACCATGGCGATGAGGAAGCCGATACCCGTGCCGATCGCGTCGAGCGCGGCGCGGCCGACGGGCCGCTTCGAGGCGAAGGCCTCCTGGCGCCCGAGGATCATGCAGTTCACGACGATCAGGGAGATGAACGCGCCCAGTTCCTTGTGGATGGCGGGGACGAACGCCTCGAGGCCGAGATCGGCAACCGTGACGAAGGTGGCGATGATGAGGATGTAGGTCGAGATCCGGACCTCGCCCGGGATCCACTTCTTGAGCGACGAGACGAGGACGCTCGAGCCCAACAGGACGAAGAACGTCGCGATCCCCATGGCGAGCGCGTTCTCCACCGAGTTCGTGACCGCGAGCGCGGGACACAAGCCGAGCAGCTGGATCAGGACGGGGTTCTCCCGCCAGATGCCTCGGACGAGGTCGGCCGTGGGCGTCGTCGGCTTCATGCGCCCTCCTTCTTGGCGAAGGCCTGCAGGCGTTCACCGAGCCGTTCCCACAGGTCGTTGACGACCTTGAGCACGGCCTTCGAGGAGATCGTGGCCCCGCTGATCATGTCGACGTGGTGCGGATCGGAGCTCCGGAACTGGTCGGCTCGCTTGCCCACCAGCCGCGGCTGCCGGGCCGGCACGTCGCCGGACTCCGGCTTCCAGAAGAGGCCGGCGAAGCTGTCCTCGGTCTCGATCTTGGTGCCGATGCCCGGCGTCTCCTTGTGGCCGAGCACCTTCAGGCCGAGGATCTCGTCCGTCTGCGCGTCGTAGCCGAACACGAGCATGATGGGATCGGAGCCGTACCCGTAGGCGCCGCCCTTCAGGGCGAAGCCGATGGGCCGGGTCCGCTCCTCGTCGGCGTAGCCGAGGTAGACGCGCTCGACGCCCTTCTCCTCGAGATAGACGGTCGTCTCGTCGGCGACCAGCCCGGCGTCCGTCACCTTCAGGCTCGTGACGGCCTGCGGGTCCTTGAGGACCTCGGCGACGGCCTCGCGGAGCACCTTCGCCTTGTTGGCGTCGATGAGGGGCTTGGTAGCCTCGTACACGAACGAGAGCAGCAACGCGGCCAGGGCACCGGCCACCGCGAGCGTCGCCACCAGGCGCCAGGAGGGAATCTCCTTGCGGGGCGGGAGGGCCGGCATGGGACCGGCATCCTGCAGAACCGTCTCCTCGACGCTCATGCCGTCACCCGCACCTTCTGCACCCGGGTGCCGAAGACTCGTGGCTGCGTGACCCGGTTGATGAAGGGGACCATCGCGTTCATCAGGAGGATCGCGTACTGGACCCCCTCCGAGAGGCCGCCCCAGTACCGGATGACCACCACGAGGGCTCCGATCCCGATGCCGAAGATCCAGCAGCCCTTGTGCGTGACGGGCGAGGTGACCATGTCGGTGGCCATGAAGACGGCACCGAGCATGAGCCCGCCCGAGAAGAGCATCGTGAGGGGGCCGGAGAACTTGTCGGCGTCGACGAGCTGGAACACGCCGGAGAGCAGGGCGACGGCCACGAAGATCGAGACCGGGATCCGCCAGTTCATGTGGTTGCGTAGCACGAGGTAGCCGCCGCACAGCAGGATCAGGACGCCCGCGGTCTCGCCGATGCACCCTCCGGTGGACCCCAGGAGCAGGTCCGACATCTCGATCCCGCTCTTCTGCACCTCCTCGAGACCCTGGAACTTTGCGATGCCCAGCGGCGTCGCGCTCGTCGTCGTGTCGACGACCTCGGGACGCATGAACGGCAGCGCGAAGTTGTCGCCGCGCAGGGCGGCCCACTCCCCGAGGCGGTCGAGGCGGAAGTGCGAGAAGACGGTGCCGTCGGCGCCCGTGTTCGTGGGCCAGGTCGTCAGAGCGGCGGGGAAGGCCGCCTGGAGGAAGGCCCGCCCGAGGAGGGCCGGGTTGAAGGGGTTCTGCCCGAGCCCGCCGAAGATGACCTTCCCGAAGCCGATGCCGAACGCGCTGCCCACGAAGGCCATCCAGAGCGGGATGCCCGCGGGCAGCGTCAGGCCGAGCAGGAGGCCCGTGATGACGGCGGAGCCGTCGCCGAGGGTCCCCCGCTTCCCGAAGACGCGCTCGGTGACGAGGGCGCCGAGCACTGCGGCGAGGAGCACGAGAAGCGCGCTCGGGCCGAAGAAGTAGATGCCCGCCACGCAGATGGGGACGATACTTCCGATCACCGACCACATGATCCGCTGCGTGCTCTCGGGCGAGCCGAGATGCGGGGAGGCGGTGACCAGCCAGCGCCGCGAGGTGCTCATGCGGTGGCCTTCGACTTCCTGAGCGCCGTTCGCGAGGCCGCGAACAGCTGGCTCAGCGGGATGTGGGACGGGCAGACGTAGGAGCAGCAGCCGCAGAGCATGCAGTCCCACACGTGGTGGTCGTCGGCCATCTCGTCGTAGCGGCTGTTCATCGCGAACTTCCCGAGGACCTGGGGATTCAGGAAGACGGGGCAGGCGTCGAGGCAGTGGCCGCAGCGGATGCAGGGCATCTGCGTGCGCTCCTCGCAGTCGACGTCGCGCAGCACCACGATGCCGGTCGTTCCCTTCATGACGGGCGCGTCGAAGTTCGCGATGGCGGCGCCCATCATCGGGCCGCCGCTCACCACCTCGCGGGCATCGTCGGTCAGGCCGCCGCAGGCCTCGAGGAGATCGCGGATCTTCGTGCCGACGGGCACGATGAGGTTGGCCGGCTTCTTCACACCGCGGCCCGTGACCGTGACGACGCGCTCGATGAGCGGCAGCCCGGTCTCGAAGATCTCCGCGATGCTCGCGACGGAGCCCACGTTCTGGACGATCACGCCCACGTCCATGGGGAGGCCGCCGGAGGGCACCTCGCGCGCGAGAACGGCTTCGACGAGCATCTTCTCGGCGCCCTGCGGGTACCGGACGCGGAGCGGGAGGATCTCGACGTCGAGATCCTTCGGGGCCGTCTCCCGCATGCGCTCGATCGCGTC
Organism: Planctomycetia bacterium; assembly: GCA_030618975.1. Taxonomy (GTDB): domain Bacteria; phylum Planctomycetota; class PLA2; order PLA2; family JAEUHO01; genus JAUXCH01. Next base: position 2,020 of record JAUXCH010000265.1, on the reverse strand, counting down.
GGGCTTGTTCTTCTCGATGCCCACGAGCACCCGGTCGACGCCCAGCACGCGCATCATGATGCGGATGCCGTGGTGGACGCGGTCGGGGTAATCGACCATCATCCGGTGGTCCGTCGTGAGGTAGGGCTCGCACTCGCAGCCGTTGATCACGATAGCGTCGAGGGGCTTGTCCTCGGGAGGTGAGAGCTTGACGTGCGTGGGAAACGCCGCACCCCCCAGTCCGACGACGCCGCCGTGCCGGACGGCCTCCACGATGGCCTTCGGCGCCAGGCCCTCCCACGCGGGGATCAGACGCGCTCGGGGTGCCTGGGCGGAGTTCGGGTCTACGGCGATCCGGACCGCCGTCTCGTAGGAGCCGTCCTGGTGCGGCCAGAGCCCGACGTCGGTCACCGTCCCGGCAGCCGAGGCGTGGATGGGCACCGAGACCCAGCCGTCGGCCGCCGCGACCATGTCGCCCCGCTCCACGCGGTCGCCGGGCTTCACGATGGGGCGTGCCGGCTTCCCGGCGTGCTGGCGAACGGGGAGGACGATCTCGTCGGGGAAGGGCAGGCGCCGCACCGGAAGGTGCGACGTCAGCGCCTTGTGCTCGGGCGGGTGGACCCCGTGCCGGAATCTCCCGAGGTGCATCTTGAGGGTACCGAACATCGTCTTGCCGGCGCCCTTCCTAGTTGAAGCGCTCGGCGCGCTTCTTCCACTTCTCCAGGTCCTTCTCCTTCGGGTTGAGCGGGGTGCCCGGGTGGATGATCTTCACCGGGCACTTCTCGGCGGCCATGACGATCTGCTTGAAGGTGCCCGCACGCGCGTCGCCGATGACCGCCTGCTTCTTGTCGTTGTAGACGAACACCTTCCGGTTCAGGTTGGTGCACTCGTGGCACGTGGTGCAGCGGGCCGTCTCGATGTACGGCTCCATCACCAGCTCGCCGTCGTCATCGGCCACCGCCACGGCGGCGGGCGCCGCAGCCGGCGCCGCGACGGCTTCGGCCGTGGCTGTGCCGACGGCTCCGGTCGCGGTCACGCCGACCGCGCCGCCGATCGGGCCACTGTCGATCGGTCCGATCGGCTCCAGGTCCATCGACTGCACGCGCGTCAGGAGGTCGGCGACGGTCTGCGTGCCGTTGCCGGCCTTGACGAGGCCCTCGGCCATGCGACGCGCGACGAGGCGGGGGTAGGAGCCGCGCAGCTCGGTGAGCTTCACCTCGTACTCGGCGCGGAGGGCCGCGACCCTGTTCTCGAACTCCTCCTCGAGCTCCTCCTCCACCAGGTCGTGGACGGGCTCGCTGGCCTCGACGCCGGCGAGCTGCTTGAGTCGGTGCCAGTAGTCGAGGCGCTCCTCCTGGAGCGTCACGATCGAGGCGGACACGAGCACCTTCTGGAGGCCGCCCTGGGCGTCGAGGGTGTAGATGAAGGGAAGCTCGTCGCCACGCTCGGCGCTGGGCGTGAGCACGTACTCGCCGAAGGGCACGACCTCGTCGTCGGGCTTCGCCTTCTTGAAGCTCTTCTTGAAGCGACCCTCGGTGTAGGCCCAGTCCGCGATGGTCAGCGGGAGCGTGATCGTCTGCTCGCCGCCGTCCTCGTCCTTGTAGGCGAGCTCGTAGGACGGCCACGTCTCGTCCATGGACGGGTTGCCTTCCAGGCTCAGGTGCTCGGCGAGCGACGAGCCCTCGTCGGGATCGTAGACGAGCAGCGGGAAGGCCCGGCTCTCCAGCGTGAGCTTCGCGGCGTGCACCGCCGAGTGGTCGGCGATCCCGTGCTCGGGCGGGCAGGGCGAGTGGATCAGGAACAGTGCCGGGCGCCGGGACTGCAGGCCCTTGAGGACGCCGCCGATCAGGTGGCTGGGCAGCGCCTGCGAGGTCTGCAGGACGAACGCCTGCCGGTGGGCCATGGCGATCAAGGAGAGTTCCTTGCGGAGCTCCTCCTTGCCCTGGTGCGCCTTCCCGTACGCGGCCATGTCGGCCACCTGCCCCGTGAAGGTGCCGGTCGAGGCCTGGCCGCCCGTGTTCGAGTAGACCTGCGTGTCGAG
>JAUXCH010000734.1 GCA_030618975.1 Planctomycetia bacterium | reverse complement strand
GTGAACAGGAAGTTGGCGGACGTACCGCATCGGTGGGGTCTCCTGTGAGGGTCCTGGGTCGCCATGCACACCCCCCTAGAGGCCGCCCGCCGGTCCCCTGATACATCCTCACGATCCTGCCGCATGCGGCTGGTACGGTACGGCCGGGTTGCGGGCCGGCCGGAGACGTAGGGGCAGGGTAGGAGAGGCGTCCGCAGTGACGGCCGACACGGATCGCGACCTGGTGAACCAGTGCCTCGCGGGCGAGGAAGACGCGTGGCGTCGCCTCACGGCGCGGTACGCGGACGTCATCTACGGTGTCGCGTGGCGGTGTGGCCTGCGCGGCGACGACGCGGCCGACGTGGTGCAGGAGACCTTCTTCGCGCTCTGGAAGTCCCTGGGCCGCATGCAGAAGAAGGAGCGCCTGCTGGCCTGGATCCTCCGGACGGCGCGGCGTGAGGCCTGGCGCCAGGTCCGGCGGGCCCGCGCGGTCCACCGGCGGGAGGGGACGGCCGCCCGGTCCGAGCTCGCCGAGGAACCGCTGCCCGCGGAGACCCTGGAGGTCCTCGAACGCGAACAGACGGTCCGGCAGGCCTTCGCGGGGCTGGGGGCGAAGTGCCGGCGCCTTCTGGACGCCCTGTTCTTCGAGACCGTGGTCCGACCGTACGAGGAGATCGCCGCGGAGCTGAAGATGGCCGTCGGCTCGATCGGCCCGACGCGGCGCCGCTGCCTCGAGGCGCTCCGGCGCCTCCTGGAAGAGGAGGGATTCGCCGGGCCGGACGTATCAGGAGGGAGCAAGGTCCCCTCAAGGAGGGTGAAGAGGAAGCGCCCATGAGCCCGAACGGAAACAGCCTTCTGGAACGCGCCCTGGACCTCGTCTCGGGGCGGACGCCGTCCGGCGAGCCGGCGACGGACGCTTACCTGGCCTACGCCGAGGCCCTCCGCGCCGCCCGCCGCGGAGTGCTGGACGCGCCCGGGTGCCCGACGGCGGTCCTGCGTCGGGCCCAGGCACTGTTCGGCGAGCGCGGCGGCGTGCGGATTCTGAGGTTGGTCTTCGACTCGTGGCGCGACGCGGCGCCCGCGACGCGCGGCGCCGGCCGCGCGCGCAGCCTCCGCTACGAGGACGGCGACCACGCGCTCGACCTGCGCGTCACGCGTCCCCCGTCCGGCGACGTCCTCCTGCAGGTCGCCGTCGAGCCCCCGGAGCCCGGCCTCACGGCGCACGTCGACGTGCAGGGATCGAAGCGCAAGCCGCGGATCGCGCTCGACGAGAGCGGCGCCGGGCAGATCCGCATCCCACGCGACGCCCACGCCCTGTCCGTCCGCGTCGGCACGGACGAGCGCATCTTCATGGAAGCGCCGGACGTCGCGCTGGAGTGACGCATGGCCGCGTCGTTCGACACCACCTTCCGACGGCTGCTCCGGTCGTCCTCCGATCGGCGCGCGGCCATCGCATCCGACCTGCTCGACCTCGACGTCGAGTGGCCGACGTGGATGGGGGCGTTCAACGACGTGCACGTGAAGGCGCCGGAGCGCGAGGCGGAGGCCGCCGGGGTGCTCGCGGCGGTCGCCGGCAGGAGGCGCAAGGCGATCCTGGCGGGCCGCTTCCGCGTGCTCGAGGGGCGCGCGCTGCAACGCGCGGGATCGCCCCGCGACGCGGTGCAGAGCTACCGCCGCGCGTCGAAGGCGCTCCGGGCCTGCGGCGACGACGAGTGGGCGACGCAGTCGGACGTCCTGTGCGTCGACGCGCTCGCCGTCGCGGGCCGCGTGGACGACGCGCTGCGTCTCGCGAGCCGGGCGGAGAACAGGATCGCCGGGCCGCGCAGGCACCTGTGGCGTGCGGCGCTGGCGATCAACCGCGCGAACGCCCTGCGCCTGGCGGGGGACCTGAAGGCTGCGATCCGTGCGTACACCAAGGCTGCCAAGACCGCGGAAGGCGCGGACGACGCGCATACCGCGGCCATCGCGCGGACGAACGCCGGCGTGGCGCACATGGACGCGGGCAACGCGCACGAGGCCAGGCGGCTCCTGGAGGGGGCCGTGACCGTCTTCGAACGGGCCGGACAGACCGACATGGCCCTCGAGGTGCGCACCAACCTCGCCGGGGCGGTCGTGCGGGACGGTGACCTGGGCCCCGGGCTCGTTCTGCTCGAGCAGCTCGAGGCCGAGCACACCGAGCGCGGCCTGCACCGCCGGGCGGCGCTGTGCGCGATGGACCTGGCCGACGCGTTCCTGCGCGCCGGCGATCACGCGACCGCGGAGGCAAAGGCCCTCGCGGCGGCGGAGTCTTTCCGGCGTTCCGGTGCGCGGGCGGAGCGCGTGGAGGCGCTATGGGTCGCCTCGGCCGCTGCGGCCCGTCACGCGCCGGACGCCGCGTCCGCGCACCTGCGCCGTGCCCGAGCGGCCGCGTCGCGGAGCGGACGTCCCGCGTACGTGCTCCGGTGCGACCTGCTCCGGGCCGACCTGGACCTGAGGCGCGGCCGCCGCGTGGACGCGCGGGCCGTTGCGGGTCTCCAGCGCGCAGCCGAGCGCCTCGGGCAGGACGACATCCGCGTTCAGGCCCTGTTGCTGCGCGGCCACCTCGCCCTGGAGCAGGGGAGAGGGAAGGACGCGCTGCGCTTCTTCTCCGACGAGACGTTGACTCGGCCCGGACGCCCGTGGGCTCGCGCCGCCGCGGGGGCGGGCAGGGCCCTGGCGGAGGCGCGGCTCGGCCGGCTGTCGGCCGCGCTGTCGCGGCTGCGCCGCGTGGCGGCGTTCGACGACGCGGTCAGGACGGGACTGCCGGGCGCGTGGCTGCGGACCGTCTTCGTGCTGGATCGGTTGGACCCCACGCTGGCGCGCGTGGACCTCCTGCTCGAGCGCGGGCGGCCCGCGGACCGCGAGGAGGCCGAGGCCGTGCTCGATGCGTTGGCGGCTCGCCGTTTCCTCGAGGGCGGGAAGACGCC
>JAUXCH010000333.1 GCA_030618975.1 Planctomycetia bacterium | reverse complement strand
GAAGCTCCTCCAGTTCTTCCTCTTCGTGGCGTGGCCCGAGGGCTGCCCCACCGGCCCGCCCGGCAGCAACCTCACCATCCAGATCGTGGATACCGACACGGACGCCGTCGTGGCCAGCATGTCGATCGTGATCGACGAGGCGTGCACGACCATCTCGGACTCCTACGTCATCCATCCCACCGGCGTGCCCTCCGGCACCTCCGTCGAAAGCACGGACGACTGGGCCCCTGACGACTTCGGCTACGACTTCTACGACTACGGATTCGTGATCGAGAAGGACGGCACGGCGTTCTGGTCGGTCGACGGCGAGGTCATCATCGAGACGTTGGTGCCCTTCACGCCCGCGAACCTCGCCCTGCGCCTCGGCGGCCAGGGGGAGCCCAGCCTGGATCCGATCCTGTTCGACGACGTGGTCGTCCAGCGGGAGTAGGAAATCCCGGATTCGGACTTTTCCCGCCGCGCCGTTCCTGTGCGCTGCCTGCCGACACGGCCTGATCGTCCTGCAGAAGATCCCCCTGTACGACCGCTCGGAGCTTCGCGACCAGCCGTGGGCGGAGAGGAACAAGTTCGATTGGGACTGGGAGGCTCGCTGCAAACAACCCCCGCATCGCCGGCCGGTGGCCGGAGACCTTCGACGCGCCGGTCGTCGACTGCGAGGGATTCGAGGCACGCGAACTCTGCGCACGGCCCCCGAGCCCGTCCGAGAAGACGGACTCGAACGAAGCAGAGAACCCGTCCTGAGGGGCGCCCGGGCGGCCCAGCGGGCCGCCCGGCCCCCGATCAGCGGAGCTTGCCGAGGACGGCGGCGGCGATCGTGTTCTTCTGGATCTCTTTCGTGCCCTCGTAGATCTCGGTGATCTTCGCGTCGCGGTAGAAGCGCTCGACCTCGAACTCGGTCATGTAGCCCCAGCCGCCGAGGATCTGGATGGCCTCGTCGGCGATCTCGACCGCGATCCGGGGCGCGTAGAGCTTCGCCATCGAGGCGAGCTTCGGGTCGACGCGCCCCTGGTCGTAGTTCCAGGCGGCCTTGTAGGTGATCAGGCGCGCGAGCTCGAGCTTGGTGGCCATGTCGGCGACCTTGTGCTGCGTCGCCTGGAAGGCGCCGATCTTCTTCCCGAACTGCTCGCGGGTCTTCGCGTGGGCGATCGCGCGGTCGAACGCGCCCTGCGCGATCCCCAGCGCCTGGGCGGCGACCTCGATGCGGCTCTCGTCGAAGAACTCGAGGACCTGGTAGAAGCCCCGCCCCTCCTTGCCGAGGAGGTTCGAGGCGGGCACGCGGACGTTCTTGAACGAGAGCTCGCCGGTCGGATTGAGACGGATGCCCATCTTCGCGCCGACGTCGGTGATCTCGAGCCCCTCGGCGTCGCCGGGGACCATGATCATCGACTGGCCCTTGTAGCCCGCCTCGTCGTCGGTCTGGCAGAGCACGACGTAGTGGTGCGCGATGCCGCCGTTCGTGATGAAGGTCTTGACGCCGTTGAGGACCCAGTGGTCGCCGTCCTTGACGGCCGTGGTGGCCATGTGGGTGATGTCGGAGCCGTGGTCGGGCTCGGTGAAGGCGCCGCCGAAGATCGACTCGGCGTACGCGACCGGGGGCAGGTAGAACTTCTTCTGCTCGTCGGTGCCGCAGCGCAGCACGATCTCGGCGGAGAAGTCGCAGGACATCATCGCGGAACCGATGCTCGAGTCGCGCCTGCAGAATTCCTCCACGACGAGCGCGTTCTCGAAGCTCCCGTAGTCCTGGCCGCCGTAGGCCTCGGGGTAGTGGAGGCCGATGAAGCCCAGCTCGCCGGCCTTCCGCCAGATGTCGAACGGGAACTCGTGCTTCGCCTCGAGCTCCGCCGCGAGCTCCTTGCTGAACTCGCCCTTGGCGAAATCGCGGGCCGCCTTCTGGATGTCCTTCTGTGCCTTGCTCAGCTCGAAGTCCACGGTGTGTCTCCTATCCCTTGGCTTCCCGGATCTTTGCCTCGAGGGCGGGCACCACGTCGAAGAGGTCGCCCACCACGCCCACGTCCGCGACGCCGAAGATCGGCGCGCGGGCGTCCTTGTTGATCGCCACGAGGAACGGCGAGCCCTTGATGCCGCCCACGTGCTGGAACGAGCCGCTGATGCCGACGGCCAGGTACACCTTCGGCTTGACGGTCAGGCCGGAGGTGCCGACCTGGCGGCTCTTCGGCAGCCAGCCCTTGTCGACGACGGGGCGGGAGCACGCGACCTCGCCGCCGAGCGCCTCGGCGAGCGACTGCACGATCTCCAGGTTCTCCTCGTCCTCGATGCCGCGGCCGACAGCGACGAGGACGGCGGCCTGCGTGATGTCGACCTCGCTCGCCTCGGGCTCGACCGTACGAACGGGGCGGCGCCCCTGCCCCACGTCGTCCCCCACGTCCTCGGCGTGGACGCGGCCCGTGACCTCCGCGCCGGGCTCGGCCGCGGCGAACGCCCCGGCGCGGAGCGTGGCCATCGCGCCCTGCTCGGAGGGCGTGCAGGTCATGCGCGCGTGCACCTTGCCGCCGTAGACCGTGCGCACGGCCTCCCACGCACTCCCGTCACCGGCGGACTCCAGCGACAGGCAGTCGGGGAGCAGCGGCACGCCCGCGCGCACCGAGAAGCCGGGCGCGAAGTCGATGCCGAGGTTCGTGTGCGCGGCGAGGATCAGGGCCGGCTGCTCGCGCTGGGCGAGCGGCGCGAGAGCGCGGGCGTAGGCCTCGCCGTCCCACGACGCGAAGCGCGCGTCGTCGAACACCCAGACGTCGTCGTAGCCGCGGGCGAGCTCGTTCGCCAGCTCGCCGACACCCTCGCCCAGCAGGGCGGCGCCGACGCTGCCGCCCTCGCCGGCCAGGGCACGCGCGGCACCCAGCAGCTCCCAGGCCGTGTCATCGAGACCGGCACCGGCCCGCTCGACGACGCAGAGGATCTTCGGGTTCTGGTTCGTGTTCGTGCTCATGGCTAGATCCCCCCCCGCTCGCGGAGCCGCTCGACGAGCTTCTCGGCCACCTCGTCGGGCCCCCCCTCGAGGATCTCGGCGCCCTCGCCCGTGGGTGGCAGGAAGAGCTCCGACAGCGCCTCGCGCGCGCCGGCGGCGCCGACGGCCGCCACGTCGAGCCCGAGGTCGCCCGCGCCCTCGACGGGAATCTCGACGCTCGCGACCTTGCGGATGCCGCGGATCGAGACGTAGCGCGGCTCGTTGATGCCGGTCTGGACGGTCACGACGGCGGGCAGGTCCAGCTCGACCACGCGCTCGAGGCCGCCCTCGACCTCGTGCTGGACCTCGAGCTTGCCGTTCGCAAACGCAGTTCTCGTCGCGAGCGCGACCTGCCCCGCGCCGAGCAGGGCGGCGAGCATGCCTCCGAGCTGCGCGCTGCCGGTGTCGCCGGACACGGCGCCCGTGAGGACGAGGTCGTACGGCCGCTTGCGGATCGCGGCGGCGAGGACGGTCGCGACGGCGAGCGGGTCCGAGCCCTCGAACGCATCGTCCGCCAGGCGGATCGCCGTGTCGGCGCCCATCGCCAGGGCGCGCCGGAGCACCTCCTCGTCGTCCTCGCCGCCGACCGTCAGGGCCGTGACGGTGCCGCCGTGCTCCGCCTCGAGACGCAAAGCCTCCTCCACGGCGAAGGTGTCCCACTCGTTCATGCCCCACGAGAGATCGCTGTCGTCGATTCGAAGACCGCTCCTCTCGATCTCGACGTCGGCTTCCGCCACGTCGGGGACCCTCTTGATGCAGACGACGATGTCCATGGACGCTCCGTGTTCGCGGCCCGCAGGCAAGTACCCGTCAGACCTCGGGTTCATTCTCCACGTGACGGGCCACGAGCTCGGCGATGTCGATGACCTCCATCGCCTCGCTGCGGCCCGTCGTCTTGATGGCGTCTTCCAGGTTGATGAGACAGAAGGGGCAGGCCGTCACGACCACCTGGGCGCCCGCTTCCTCCGCCTGCTGCAGGCGCTGCTCCCCCATCCGGGAGTCGCTCTCGCCCTCGTAGAAGAGGTACAGCGACCCGCCGCCGCAGCAGAAGCTCCGGCTCCTCGTCCGTTCCATCTCCCTCGTCTGCAGGCCGAGTCGGGCGAGGACCTCGCGCGGGGCGTCGTAGATGCCGCCCTGGCGGCCCAGGTAGCAGGGGTCGTGGAAGACGTAGGTACGGTCGTCGGTGGCCGGCTTCGGCTTCAGCGCGCCGGAGGCGAGCAACTCGGCCAGGACCTGGGTGTGGTGGACGACGGGCTCGTTCAGATCGGGGTAGTCGTTCTTCAGCGCGTTCAGAGCGTGCGGATCGGTGGTCACGATCCGGTCGAAGTCGCGGGACTCCAGCGCCTCGAGATTCCGGTCGCGGAGGACCTCGAAGAGCCCCTCCTCGCCCATGCGACGCACCTCGTGCCCGGAGTCGACCTCGTCCCGGCCGAGCGTCCCGCAGTCGCGGCCGGCGGCGCCGAGGAGGCGTCCGAACGCGCGCGCGATCTCCTGGATACGCGGGTCGTAGGCGGCGCAGCTGTCCGTGAAGAAGAGATCCTCGGTCTCCTCGCCCTTCTTCAGGACCCGGACGCCCGAGTCCGCGCCGTCCGGGTCCTGCACCCAGTCGCCACGCTTCCTCGGCATCTTGCCGTAGGGGTTGCCCTTCTTCTCCGTGTCGGCCAGGGCCTTCTGGATCGTGGCGGGGACGCGCCCCTCCTCCACGAGGTGTCGCCTGAAGTCCACGATCTTGTCGACGTACTCGATCAGGATGGGGCAGGTCTCCTCGCAAGCGCCGCAGGTCGTGCAAGCCCAGACCTCGCCCTCGGTGATCACGTCCCCCAGGAGCGACCGGCGCTCGCCGACCGGCTTCACCTTGCCGAGGATGGGATAGGCGTCGTAGGCCTCGTCGCGGCACTTGACGCTGATCATGCGCGGCGAGAGGGGCGTACCGGTCGCGTAGGCGGGGCAGTTGTCGGAACAGCGTCCGCAGTCGGTGCACGAGTAGAAGTCGAGGATGTGCTTCCAGGTGAAGTCCTCGAGCTTCGAGACCCCGAGGCTGTCCAGTTCGTCCAGATCCTCGACGCCGTACCGGGGCGGCTTGATCTTCCCGGCCGGCTCGAGGTTCGAGAAGTAGACGTTGGGCAGGGCGCTCAGGACGTGGAAGTGCTTCGAAACCGGGAGATAGCAGAGGAAGAAGAGCAGCGCGGCGTTGTGGATCCAGAACGCGGACAGGTGGACCTGGTCGAGCGCCGAGGCGGACAGGCCGCCGAGCAACCGGGACGCCGCCGACGCCAGGGGCAGAGCGGCCGTCGTCTCGCCGCGCTCGGCGAGGTCGCTCCCCTCGTAGAACGCGTCGGCGAGCATCAGGAGGGCGATGAGCCCGAGGATGAGGTAGGCCTCCGAGCCGTGGGACCGGGTGGCGTGGCGGTCGTGGTAGCGCGCGGGCTTCACGACCGCGCGCCTCCAGGCCGCCACGACGCAGCAGACGAGGACGACGAGGGCCGTCCAGTCCTTGACGGAGGCGTAGACGTGCCCGGCCGCGCCACCGAGGCCCGGCAGCGCGAACCCCGCGACGAAGCCCTCGCCGAGCAGCGTGAGCGAGCGCAGGGAGAGCACGAGGAAGCCGACGAAGATCAGGATGTGGAGGATGCCCGCGACGGGGTAGCGAGGCTGCCTCGACTGCCCGAACCCGACCTTGAGGAGACGGCGGAGCCGAAGCCCGGGACGATCGGTGCGGGGGTCGGGTGCGGCCCGCCTCAGGAGCGCGAGGCGCCGGGCGAGGATCCAGCCGAGGGCAACGCCTGCGACGAGGAGCAGGAGACCCTGCAGCACGGGACCCGGGAGGCCGAGAAAGCTCTGCTCCGCGGGTGAAAGCGCACTGAGAAAGCCGGCTCTCATCGGTCTCCAAGCCCGTCGGTCGGGGCATTCTCCGCTGCCCCCCGTGGACGCACAAGGATTCCCGTCGGGTCGTGGCTTCCGAGCGAGTCGATCTCGTTGACGACGAGACCGTCGGTCGACGCCTGCGACGCCGCAGCCAGGGGCCCAACCCACCGGGCCCCCGCACAATGCCTCGATCGGAG
>JAUXCH010000030.1 GCA_030618975.1 Planctomycetia bacterium | reverse complement strand
GCGGACACAGACCGTACCCCCAACGGTCGCTCCCGGCACGCACCTTGCCGGGGCAAACCACCGCTGTCATCCTGCTCCCCCCTCCGGAGCCCTGCCATGCGACGCCGACCGCTCGTGATGCTCGTCCTCCTCCTCCTCCTGCCGCTCGTCGCCGCGCGCGCCGAGGAGGTGCCCCTCGTCCGCCTGGCCCTGACGGAGGAGGTGCCCCCGGTCGACCGGTACTACGGGGTGTACGTGCTCGGCCAGAAGGCCGGCTGGGCGCACGAGACCCTCCGGAGGATCGGCAGCGGCCGGGCGGCGCTCTACGTGGTCGAACTGCAGGCCCGCTTCGAGGTGCGCGCCATGGGCCAGGTCTCCCGCATGACCAACGCCCTGCTGCTGGCGTTCGAGGGTCGGCCCCCCTACCGCCTCCGCCGCGCCAGGTCCCTCGACGAGGACGAGGCCGGCCGGCGGGACGTCCGCCTGCACGTCGGCCCCGACGGTGCCACGGCGACGGTCACGGAGAGCGGCGAGACGCGCGCGCTGACGCCCGATCCGGTCGACTACACGCTCGAGGACTACCTCTCGCCGGGGACGTGGATCCGCGAGGGTCGCGAGGTCGGGGACGTGCTGCGGATCCGCGACTACGACCTGTCTGAGCTCGAGGCGGACACCGACACCTACGAGGTTCTCGCGCTGCAGGAGACCATCGCGCACGGGGTGCCCGTCGTCTACTACGAGGTTTCTTCCTCCTCCGAACGGGAAGGTCACGAGGGCACGATCAAGGTCGACGCGGACGGCCAGATGATCTCGATGGCCATGGGGCGCATGTTCGAGATGCGACTCGAGCCGGAGGATCTGGCGAAGCGGATCGAGGCCGGCGCCGACCTGTTCCGGCTCGGCACCGCGCGTGTGAGCGGCCGGATCGGCGACCCGACGAAGGTGACCGACCTCGTCCTCGAGGTCTACGGCGAGGGCGCCGACTCGCTTCCGAACGGACCGCGGCAGACGGTCGCACACAAGGGCGAGGACGCCCCGTGGGTGCTGCGCCTGGGACGCGCGCACGCCAACCGGTATCCGGCCACGCCCGAGGACGTCGAAGAGAACCTCCGCGAGACGGTCGCGCTTCCCATCCGCCACCCGGAGGTCGTGGCCCTGGCCCGCCTGGCCGTGGGCGACGCCGCGACGGACCGCGAGAAGGTCGAGCGGCTGGTCGCGTTCGTGGGCGAACACGTGCAGGACGCCGTGTCGGTGCAGACTCCTTCCGTGCTCGAGCTCGTGCGCAACCCGCGCGGCGACTGCACCGAGCACGCGCAGCTCTTCACCGCGCTGGCCCGTGCCCTCGGCATCCCGGCCCGGGATGTGAGCGGGCTCATGTACATGGGGGACGGCGTCTCCGCGTTCGGCGGCCACGCGTGGAACGAGGTGGTCCTCGACGGGGACTGGGTCCAGGTGGACCCGGCCTGGAACCAGGTCGACGTGGACGCGACCCACATCACGCTCAGCCGGACCCGCCGGGACCAGGCCAACCAGTTCGACACGTACGGCGGACTGCGCTTCGTCGTGCGGTCGGTCGAGCACCGCGACTGACCACCCTGCCGGCCCTCGATCCTCCCCCCCTGTACGGTGCCAGGCACCCCGCAAGGGACAACGCCCCTCCCCGTGACCCTGTCGCGACAGCGGGGGAGAGATCCCCGCCCCTTTCCCTCTACGGTCTCGGTTGCCAGCGGAAGGTCATTACGTCCCCCTCCATGGGCGTCTGCGAGGTCCTGTGCGCGGGCGGCGCGCCGTCCGCGGGGGCGACGTACAGCTCGGAGACGCCATCCGTATCTTGCTCGGCCCTGTAGCTGACGCACGAGCTGTCCGGCGCCCAGGCAACCCCGTGGACACTCTCACCCGCGAACAGCACGCCGTTGAGCTTGACGTTGCCGCCGCCTGCGAGCAGCGAGGTGTATAGCTCCCGCATCCCATCCGTGTCCTGCTCCGCCCAGTAGGCGACGCGCGAGCTGTCCGGCGCCCAAACGTAGTTGTTGACGTCTCCATTTGTGGCCAGCGTGCCGTTGAGCTTGACATCGCCGCCCCCTGTGGACAGTGACGAATAGAGCTCGAAGACGTCATCCGTGTCCTGATCGGCCACGTAGGCGATGCGCGAGCTGTCCGGTGCCCAGGCAAACATGTTGACGTTTCCGCCCGTGGTCAGCATGCCGTTGAGCTTGACGCGCCCACTGCCGACAGGCCCGACGCTGTACAGCTCGTAGGAGTCAAAGGTGTCCTGGTCGGCCTTGTAGGCGACGGACGAACTGTCCAGCGCCCAGGCGAAATCAGCGACCAAGCCGCCGGGGGGCAGCGTGCCATTGAGCTTGACGCGTCCACTGCCGTCGGGGCGGACGCTGTACAGCTCGAGAACGTCGAATACGTGCTCGTCGGCTATGTAGGCAACGCGCGAACTGTCCGGTGCCCAGGCGATCTCCGAGGTGACGTAACTGCCCGGAGGCAGCACGCCATTGAGCTTGAAGCGTCTGCTGCCGTTCGGCATGACGCTGTACAGCTCCCGAACGTCAACCGTGTCCTGATCGGCCACGTAGGCGATGCGCGAGCTGTCCGGTGCCCAGAAGACGTTACCGAGAACGTGTCCGCCCGGAGGCAGCGCGCCGTTCAGCTTGACGCCGCCGCTGCCGTCGGGCACGACGCTGTACATCTCGGAGACGCCGTCCGTGTCCTGGTCGGCCGCGTAGACGACGCGCGTGCTGTCCGGCGCCCAGTTGGGCCAGGACAGAAGGTCTCCACCGGCTGTCATCGTGCCGCTGAGTCTGACGCGGCCGCTGCCGTCGGGCATGACACAGTACAGTTCGTGGACGTCATCCGTGTCCTGGTCGGCCACGTAGGCGATGCGTGAGCTGTCCGGCGCCCAGGCGGCTGTGTAGTTCCCCGTGCGTACGTCTCCGCCCGCCACCATGCTCCCGCTGACCTTCGTGGGCGCGCCACTCCCGTCCGTGTTGGTCACATAGAGCTCGAAGACCTCGTCCGTGTCCTGATCGGCCCGGTAGGCGACCCGTAACCCGTCGGGGGAGATCCAGTAGTTCGATACGTCGCCGTCCGTCACCAGGGTGCCCGACAGCTTGCCGGGAGGTGGACTGCCCGGCTCCGCTTCAGCCCGCCACAGCTCGACGACGTTGTCGATCACGTCCGCCGTGTAGATGACGAAGTCCGTGGAGGCAACGGTGACCGTGACGGCATCCGAGGTCGTCAGGCCACCGTCGTCCGTCGCGGTGAAGGTGAATCCCAGTGCGACGGGGGCGCCCACCGGCGCCGGGGGAGCGGTGAAGGTGGCCGTATTCGTGTTCGACCCGGCCAGCGCGACCGCGAGACCGCCCGTCTGGGCCCAGGCGACCGAGGCGACGGAGCCGTCCGCATCCGCGGGTACACCCGGCAAGGTCACCTGCCCCCCCTCCGCCACGTTCTGGTCGACGCCGGCATCCGCCGTGGGTGGGGTATTGCTGCTGCCGCCGCCTCCCCCGCAGGCTCCCGCTGTGAGAGTCAGCAGCCCCGCGAGTACGAACACGGAAACGCGCGTACGGAATCGTCGCATCTTCGCCCCTCCAACTCGTTCGCCACCAAGCTCCTCGAGGGTCCTTCGTACGGCCCCCCCTGGGTCCGCGGTGCTCCACCGCGCGCCGAACCCGCAATGAGGATACCGAATGCGGCCGAGCCTGGATAGGCCCCGCGCGCGGTCAAGCGCAGAGGAGTCGCCCATGGGTCAGCGCAAAGGCCACGACGCCTCCGGACGCCGGCATCGCGTCTTCGACCGCGGCGTGTCGTCAGGCGAGTGATCTTCCTCGAACACCCCGCCAGGCTACGCGTTCTTGTCCCCCCGCCTGCCCGTGCGGAGGGGAAGAAGAGAGATCGAGGCACCCTCGAGGACTACCTCTCGACGGTGACGTGGCTCCGCGCGGGCCGCGAGGTCGGGGACGTGCTGCGGGTCCGCGACTACGACCTGTCCGAGCTCGAGGCGGACACCGACACCTACGAGGTTCTCGCGCTGCAGGAGACCATCGCGCACGGGGTGCCCGTCGTCTACTACGAGATCTCCTCCTCCTCCGAGCGCGAGGGTCACGAGGGCACGATCAAGGTCGACGCGGACGGCCAGATGATCTCGATGGCCATGGGGCGCATGTTCGAGATGCGACTCGAGCCGGAGGAGCAGGCGAAACGGATCGAGGCCGGCGCCAACCTGTTCCGGCTCGGCACCGGGCGTGTGAGCGGCCGGATCGGCGACCCGACGAAGGTGACGGACCTCGTCCTCGAGGTCTACTGCGAGGGCGCCGGCTCGCTTCCGAACGGACCGCGGCAGACGGTCGCACGCAAGGGCGAGGACGCCCCGTGGGTGCTGAGCCTGGGGCGCGCGCACGCCAACCGGTGTCCGGCCACGCCCGAGAACGTCGAAGAGAACCTCCGCGAGACGGTTGCGCTTCCCATCCGCCACCCGGAGGTCGTGGCCCTGACGCATCGGGGACGCATCGGGGTCAGGCACGAAACCGAGGAGCTCGGCGGAGGTCGGGGGGATCTCGGTGTCACGCGCGCTCCTGCGCTCGTTGCGTGGCCGGCCGCGCGCGGCCACCTCGTGGCCCCTTCCGCGTGGACGAGCCGGGGTCTACAATCTCCGTGGAACGTGATGGCGGCGACCGGAGATCCGAGGCTGCGGCGCTTGGCCCCGACCGAAGGGGGGCGCACGCCGACGCTCGTCGTCACGCTGGTCGCCATCGGCGTGCTCGTTGCGCTCGGTGTCCTCGTCCGGTCGACCCAGGAGCAAGATCCCCCGTCCCGTCTGGTCGTTCTCTTCGCGTACAGCGCGCTCGACGACGTCCTCAGCGACGGCGTCCTGCCGGCCTTCCAGACCCGGTGGCGGGAGGCGAAAGGAGAGGACGTCGAGTTCGTCACGACGTTCGGGGGCTCGCGCGCCCTGACGAATCGGATCCTCCGCGAGGTCCCGGTCCAGATCGCCATCCTCACGTCCGAGCTCGACGCCCAGCGCCTCGTGCCGCGCACCGTCCGGCCCGGTGCCTGGCAGGATCTGCCGCATCGCGGCGTGCTGGCCCGAACGCCGCTCGTGATCCGGGTCCGCGAGGGCAACCCGCACGGCATCGGAGGATTCGAGGACCTGGCGCGCACGGACCTCGGGGTCGTTCGTCCGGACCCGGCGACCTCGGGGCTCGGCGAGTGCGTCCTCCTGGCCGCCTACGGCGCACGGATGCGCACCGACCGCAATCGACGCGACGCGCTCGACCTGGTCCTGACGCTCCAGGGAGCGCAGCCGGCTCCGACACGGACGGCTCGGGAGGCCGCGCGGCGCTTCCGCGCCGGGGAGGGGGACGTCTGCCTCGCGTACGAACACGACGTGGTCGAGACGCCGTCTCGCCCTCGCCCGCAGGGGGATGTCGTGCGCACGCGGTTCACCTTGATCTGCGAGCCCGTGGTCGTGGTCATCCACCGCAACGTCGCGGCCGAGGATCGCCCCGTGATCCGTGGCTTCACGGAGTTCCTCTGGAGCGCGGAGGGGCAGGCCATCCTCCAGGCGTACGGATTCCACGGACCCCGGACGGGCGCCGGCGACCTGGGGATCGAGGACGCCTTCACGATCGCCGACCTCGAGGACCCCGAGGGGGTGCTCGACGCCGCGGTGGCAACCATGCCCTCGCGCGAGTGACCCTACCCCTGAGCGCCCGGGTGGCGATGGGCGTGCCGGATCAGGTGGACCTCCACGAGGAAGACGATGTCCTCCGCCACGTTCGTGGCGAGGTCCGCGATGCGCTCCAGGTCGCGAGCCGCGGCGGGCATGCAGACCGAGGACTCGACGCGATCGGGGTCAGGCAAGACACCGTAGAACTCAGCGCGGCTCCCGATCGGGCCCCGGGGGAAGCGACCGGCCTCAGGGTGAATGCGGCGGGTCTCCCCACGGGGCGCGCGCGATCGCGTACTCGTCCACCACGCGTCCCTCGAGGACGTGCTCCGTGAGGATGCGCTCCATGACGGCTTCGTCGACCGACCGATACCAGACGCCTTCCGGGTAGACGACGCAGATGGGACCGTCCGCGCAGACCCGCAGGCAATCCGCCTTCGTCCGCAGGACGCACGACGCCGCCTCCCCGTCTTCCGCCCGGCTCGCCGCGACCTCGCCGTCGAGGCCGAGCTCGACGATGCGTCGCTTCAGGTACGCCCAGACGCGCGTGGTCTCCTCGCGCGGCGCACACTTCGGCTTCGTCTGGTCCGCGCAGAGAAAGACGTGGCGGCACGCACGACCGATGCCGATGTTCGCCGCCACGTCGGCGGCGCGCGTCGGCTCCTGCGGGATCTCCATGGATGAGGCTCCGTGACTCGCGCGGCACTGTAGGGCCCGCGGGAGGGCGCGGTCTCAATCGACGACGTCGAGGCCCTCGTGCATCGACGCATCGGCGGAACCTCCGACTGCGAGGGTCACTCCGGCATCCACGCCGGCAGGTCGGCCACGGCCGCGCGGGCCTCGGCGGAGGTGGGGATGCTCCACGACTCGAAGAAGGGACCGAGGTTCCTGCCCACGGTCCTCGACATGCGGGTCAACCACTGGTCGCGCTTCGCATCGTCACCTCGGGGGCGCTCGCCCTTTGGGAGGTCCCGGTACTCGGCGAACACCTTCTTGTACGCGTCCCAGCCGAATGCTCGCTTCAGCTCGTAGTACGGGATGAGGGCGAGGAAGGGACTGCGCTTCCAGAGCGCGAACCGGTCGGGCGCCTCCAGGAACTTCGCGCGGTTCTTCGCGATGCTCTCCGGCGACATGGCCCGGTGTCCGACTCCCTTCTTGCAGACCGTTTCCATCAGGTAGAGCGAGAAGAGGTTGACCGTCACCTCGCCGGTTCCCGCGAAGGTCCAGTCGCGCCGCTGGTGGTTGTGTCCCATCTCGTGGAACATCCCCCAGTCGCCCTTCGTCGACAGCTTCTCCAGGTCGACGAAACGGGGTGCGGCGTCGAGATGCGTCATGATCGGGTAGCCGGCGTGCATGTACCCGGCCGAGATCTGCACGTCGGTTACGTAGCGCTCGGGACGTGCACGCTCGCGCGGCATCGCCGCGAGGTCGGCGCATCCGTCCATCACGCGGTCCCACCAGACGAGGAGCGCTTCCGGATCGTCGAGTTTCCTGACCACCGAGGACGGCACGGTGAGGATCACCTTCCGGGTCTCCAACTCGGCCCACGGGGCGGGTGCGGCACGCGTCGACCGCAGCCACTCTTCGTTCGTGGTCTCGCCGAGCACGAAGCGCGGCGCCTCGACCGCACCCTCGAGGGTCACCTCGATCACGCCGAGCGCCGCACCCCGCGGCACGACGACGTAGAGCAGGCCGCCGAACGCGTTCGCGGCCTCGACCTGCGCGGCACGGACCGGCCAGGAGCGCGTGATCTCGGGCACGCGGTGCCACGCCGGCTTGTTCCAGAGCCGGTCCTTGTGCGCGCCCATCCGCAGCGTGAACCCCGCATCCGCGGCCTGTTTCGGAACGGTCAGCGTGACGACCTCGCCGGGCGCGGCGTAGAGCCCCGTGCCGTGCCAGTCCGGAACCGCGGTGTCGATCCTCAGCGTCCTGCGCACGCGCGGCGCCTTGGCCGGCACGGGACCGGGGAAGGTCGCGGCCGCGGGATGCGCCTCGATGTCGGCCGGCGTCCGACCGCGGCCTCGCTCCACCTCGTACGCGAGGAGGACGCGGGCCAGCCCGTGCTCGTCGGTGAGGGGCGTCTTCCGTGAGGGATGGAATGCCGCCTCGGGCCGGTCGCCGAGTGCTTCTTGGAGGCGGGGCAGGAGCAGCTCGTCCCCCGGCGGTACGTCGCCGATCGCGCGGACGAGGGCGGCGACGGCCGTGGCACGCCGGGCAGGTTCGAGGCGCAGCGAACCGGCCGTCTCGGCGCTCAGGGCTGCGAGCGCGCGTCCGGCGTGCGCCAGCGGGGCCGGGATCCGCCCGACCTCCAGCACGCCGTCGGAGGGCTTCTGCACGGTGTCCGCGCCCCAGACGAGACCGGCCGGCGCCAGCAGGCGGTTGGCCATGTTGTCGGTCGCGAGCCGCTGTTTCGGGTGCAGCTGCTGCCAGCCCCAACCGGGCATCCCGGCGACGATCCCGAGCCCACCCTCGAGCCGCTCGGTCAGGACCGTGAGTTCGTCTTCGCTCACGCGGGCGAGGGGAAGCACGGCCACGTCCACCTCGTCGAGGCGATCCGTCCACCCGGTACCGCCGAGATCCACGAACACGAATCCCCGGTCCGCAAGATGCTCGCGAAGCTCGGTCTTCCCGCGCACGCCGACGCGGGGCGTCTCGGCGTCGCCGGCCGTCCAGCGCAGCACGTTGGCGACGAGTCGGGCGGTATCGCCGACACGCAAGGCCGGCCCGAAGTAGCCGTGGCCGAAGGGCACGGCCCGTCCGTCGCCGTGCCGCGTCGCCGCCACGAGCGGAGCGGGCCGGCCGCCGCAGGGCGCCGTCACGACGGGGAACGCGCGCGGTCCGAACACGGTGACGGTGCCCGGGACGCCCGGCAGGGCGATCCGCCGGACGCCCTCCAGGAGCGAGGCGCCCTCGGACCGAGGCCGGTCCTTCCCGGCAGCGGGGGACGCGGCGAGGAGCAAGGTGAGGGCGACGACGGCGACGGTCCGCATGCGGTCTCTCCTGGGGTGCGAACAGGCTACAGGGATCACCGCGCTCGACGTCTGCCGCCCCCGGGGACCGCTCGGACAGTGCGGTCGGGCTGGAAGATCGGCCGGGGTCGGAGCGGGCAGGTCGAAGCGCTGGGGGGGAGGACGGACGGCGCAGTTCCGCCGAAATGGTGTCTCGGCCCTGGCGGAATGCGGGACTATCGCCGCCGGATTCCCGGGATCCCGTGCACGAGCGATTCAGATCCGGACCGCCTCGCCTGCCGCGCGTTCCATGCGTGCTACGGTCGATGCTTGGGGGTTGCCGCCGGCGTCATGGCTTGGACTCTGGGGAAGAAGACCGTGACCACATCGACCTTGCGCACCCTGTTCGTCGCCCTCCTGCTCCTGGTCCCGCTCGCCGCCTGCAACTCGGGCGGCGGCGAGCCGCCCGCAGGCGGGGACGCGCCGCCCACCGGAGGCGCCGACGGCGCGGCGCTCTACGCGGACGGGGGCTGCGGCGGCTGCCACGGCGAGGATGGCGCCAGCGGGTTCGCCGTCTCGATCGCGTGCTACCCGGCAGACGGCCTCGCCACCTACGTGCGCCGCGAGGGCACGCCGCACACGGGCGGAACGCAGCCGGACTGGACGGACGACGACCTGTCCGCACTTCAGGTGTTCCTGGGCGGCGACGCGTGCGCGTCGAACGTCCCGGCGAGCCACGGCGTCTCGCAGAGCGGGGTACTGCACCGCGCGGGGTTCGCGGATCCCGAGACGAACTGCACGCCCTGCCACGGTGCGGACCTCGAGGGCTTCGGGTCCGTGCCGTCCTGTGCGTCCTGCCACGGGGGCGGCGGGGCGCTGACGTGCACGGGCTGTCACGGCACGGCTCAGGACAACGGCGACGACGTGCCCCTCGGCGGGCGCCGCGCCGTCGCCGGCGAGTTCTCGCTGGCCAGCCACCACGTCACGGGGGAGATGACGGACGCCGACTGCCAAGTCTGCCACGACATGAGCCTGCACATGCAGGGAAGCGTCCGGCTGCTCGACGCCGACGACCCGTCGACGGAGCACATCGTCGTGCTCACGGGCGATCCGCTCACGAGCGCGACCGAGGCTGTGAAGCTGGAACCCTTCTGCCTCGCCTGCCACGACGACGACGGCGCGGACGGCTCGGCGCCGTTCTCGAACGGCGTGATGCCGGCTTCGATCGACGCCACAGCGTGGTCGAGCGCGTCGCATCACCTCGCGGAACGTACGTGCATGGGCGACGGCGAGACGTTCGGCTGCCACGGAACGGGGCACGGGTCGACGAAGCGCAAGCTCCTGGGTCCGGCCAACGGCTCGTCGTCCGGGATCACGGGCGACACCACGCGGGAGGAGGAAGGCTTCTGCACCACCTGCCACCGGGACGGGGGCGAAGCGTCGACGGACATCGAGACGGAGTTCGGCCGCGCGACGCACCACGTCATCGGCTCGCACGAGCAGGGCACGACGATCGAGCTCGAGTGCACGAACTGCCACGACCCCCACGTCGCCACCTCCGCCAATCTGCTCGCCGACCCGGACGACGGCGGCGCCTGGACGGGAACACTCCAGGCGTTCTGCCTGACGTGCCACGACGGCAGCCCTCCCGACGGCGTCTCGTTCCCGGCGACGTCGACGGGCACGGGCTTCGACAAGTCGGCGTTCGTCGGGACGACCCACGCGAGCGAGCTGGGCGACGACAGCTGTCTCGACTGCCACCTACCCCACGGATCGGCGTACAGGGCGCTCCTCCAGGGCAAGTACGTCGTCGCCGACAGCAACGAGCGATCGAGCGGCGACTACGACGCCTGCTGGGACTGCCACGCGAGCAACACGATCCTGTTCGGGGACGACGCGTTCGACGAGTACCACAAGAAGCACGTGATCGACGAGGACGTCACGTGCTCCGAGTGCCACGACGTGCACAAGGGCTACGACAGCACCGAGCCCGGCCTGATCGACTTCTCGTTCGCGTTGAGCAGCAGCTGGTGGATCACCCTGCCCGGCAGCCAGACGCTCTCGTCCGCCTTCCAGTTCGACGCATCGACGGGCGTGGGCTCGTGCGGGATCACCTGTCACGGCGAGAGCCACGTGGGGGAGAGCTACGGCGACGACTAGCGCCGGGGGCGGTGCCTGGGCAGCCTGGGTTGCCACGCCCCCCTACCGCCGCGGGCTACGCGCCCGCCTGCCAGTGCTTCGCCACCTCGGCCATGTCGAGCCACTCGCCGACGGTGATCTTCGGGTCCTCGCCCTGGGCCAACTGCTCGAGCAGCGCGCGCGCGTCCTCGATGCCCTCCTCGTCGCCGGGTTCCGTGAAGCCCACCGCGCACTGGCGCCCCATCGAGGACACGTTGCGGAGCGCCTCGCGGGCGAAGATCCGGCTCATGACCACCTTGCGGGCGGCCTCGTCGTCGCCTTCGGTTCTCAGGCGCGCAGCCTGGTGGCAGAAGGCGTCGGCCACCTCGACGCGCGTCGCCATGTCGGCCCACGCGAACAGGGCGATCTGGTGGCGCGGCATCTTGTGGCGGTGACCGTGGTCGATGACGTGCGCGAGGCTGCGCGCCGCCGCGGCCACGAGATCGGCGCCGACGTCGGGGTGCTCGGCGTGCACCCGGTCGAGCGACGACGCGATGTCGCCGTAGAAGGCACCGCGGCTGCGAACGTGGGACTTCCAGCGGTGCATCCCGACGATCGACTGGAGGATCTCGCTGGTGCCCTCGTAGATGCTCGTGATGCGAACGTCGCGGCGGATCTTCTCGACGACGTACTCCTTCATGTACCCGTACCCGCCGAGTGCCTGGACCGCCGCATCGGCCGCGCGGTTGCCCGCCTCCGTGGCCCAGAGCTTGGCGATGGCGCCCTCGACCTCGAGGCCCGTCTCCCCGTCGTCGAGCCGCTTCCCGATCTCATCGAGGTAGGCGGAGCCGGCGTAGAGATCGACCACGTGGGGCACCAGGAGCTTCAGGACGTAGCCCTCTTTCTGGATCAGCGTGGTGCCGAACTGCACGCGCTCGCGAGCGTACTGGAGCGCGCGCTCGACGGCGCCGCGGCCGGCGCCCAACCCGAACGCACCGACCATCAGGCGCGTATGCCCGAAGACGGCGCTGCCCTGCTTGAGCCCCTCGCCCTCGACGCCGCCGATCAGGTTCTCCACGGGGACGATCACGTCCTCGAGGATCACGCTCGTCGTATTCGAGGCGCGGATGCCGTGCTTGTCCTCCTTCTTGCCGGCGGACAGGCCGGGCACGCCGGCCTCGATGACGAAGAAGCTCGGACCGTCGGGCGTGCGCGCCATGACCGTGTAGAGCCGCGCGACGCTTCCGTTCGTGATGAACTGCTTCGTGCCGTTGAGCTTGTAGGCGGTGACGTTGCCGTCGTCGTCGGTGATGCGCTCCGCCGTCGTCTTCAGCGCGGCGACGTTGCTTCCGGCCTCGGGCTCGGTCACGCAGTACGCGACGATCCACCCCTCCTCCGCGACGGGCGTGAGCCACTTCGCCTTCTGCTCGTCCGTACCGCCCATGAGCAGCGGCTCCGTGCCGAGGAAGATGGCGAGGAAAGCCGTGGCGACCCCGAGATCGACGGCGGCCATCTCCTCGGAGATGCGGCAGATGTCGCGCGCCCCGCCACCCATGCCACCGACCTCCTCGGGAAGGAAGAGCAGGTGCATGCCCACCTCGGGCGACACGAGTTCCTGCACGAGGTCGGTGGGGAACTCGTCGTTGTGATCGAGCTCGATCATCCGCTCGTCGGAGAGGTGCTTCTTCAGCACCTCGCGAAGCGTCTGGACCACCATGTCGAGCATGTCGGGCGCCAGGCCGGCTACTTGCGTCATCTTCGGGCTCCGGGGGGCGGCAAAGCCGGGCAAGGATACCGAGGGCGGGATGGGTCGCCACCGGGAATGAGGTCTCGGGCCCCACCCGGCGGAATCGGGCCTTCGGGAGGCGTAACGCCTACCCTGGTGGACCGGCCCCAGGAGGGACGGCGCATGCACCAGGACTGCCTCCCCCGCTGGCAGCACGGACACGACTTCGGGCAGGGCCAGCCTCGCAAGGGCGAGCGTATGACCCGTATCGTCATCGTCCTGACCGCCCTGATGATGGTCGGGGAGATCGTCGCGGGCGTCATCTTCGGCTCCATGGCGCTCCTCGCCGACGGCCTGCACATGGCCTCCCACACGGTGGCGCTGGGCATCGCGGCGTTCGCGTACGCCTACACCCGGCGGCACGCGCACGACCCGCGCTTCTGCTTCGGGACCGGGAAAGTCAATGCGCTCGGCGGCTATGCCGGCGCCGTGCTGCTCGCGGTCTTCGCCGTCTTCATGGCGGTCGAGAGCGTGGGCCGCCTCCTCGAGCCGGTGACGATCCGGTTCGACCAGGCCATCCTCGTCGCGATCCTCGGCCTGGTCGTGAACGCCGTGAGCGCCGTCCTCCTCTCGGTCAAGGATCACGATCACGGGCATGGGCACGGGCACGATCACGGACACGGACACGGGCACCCCCCTACCCAAGACCACAACCTCCGCTCGGCCTACCTGCACGTGCTCGCCGACGCGGTCACCTCCCTCGCGGCGATCTTCGCGCTGCTCACGGGCAAGTACCTGGGGTGGCAGTGGATGGACCCGGCCATGGGCATCGCCGGGTCGCTCCTCGTCGCGCGCTGGTCGGTCGGGCTGCTCCGCGAGACGAGCCACGTGCTCCTGGATCACCAGGCGCCCGAGGAGGTGCGAGAGGAGCTCCGCGCGGCCGTCGAGGCGGACGGCGCGGACCGGATCGCCGACCTCCACGTCTGGACGATCGGCCCGGGGCTGCGCGCCGCGGCTTTCCAGGTGCTGACGGACGAACCGCGGTCGCCGGAGGCCTACCACGCGCGGATCCCCGAGCACCTCCAGGTGGTCCACGCGACGATCGAGGTCCAACCCTGCGCCCACTGAGCCGGCCCGGGCACGTGGGCATGCAAGTTGGGAACCCGAATGCCGAACATTGGTACCGGGTGTTAATCCACTGCTTTCGATTTCGCGGCTAGGCTCGGCCGCCGTGAGAAGTCGCGACGCAGACCGGTTCAACCACGATCCTTGGGCGGACGACTACGACCGGAAGGTCCGGGACGAGACGAATCCCATCCGGGCCGGGTACGCCGCCGTGCTGGCGTGGACCGTGGAGCAGGCGCGGATCGGACCCGATTCGGTCGTGCTCGACCTCGGCGTGGGAACCGGCAATACCGTGGCCCTGATCCCCCGAGCTCGCCGTGTCGTGGGTGTCGACGTCTCCACCCGGATGCTCGCGCAGGCGCCCGCGAAGCTGTCGCACCTGCTGCACGTCGAGCTTCTGGAGGCGGACCTCCTGGAGGTCTTCGACCGCGACCTGCCGGTCTTCGACGCGGTGGTCAGCACCTACTCGGTCCACCACCTCGACGACACCGAGAAAGCCGAGTTGTTCCGCCGGGTTCACGGAGCCCTGCGTCCGGGGGGCCGGGCCGTCTTCGGCGACTTGATGTTCGAGAGCGAGGCCGCCCGGTCCGAGATCGCCGCGGCGTGGAGCGATGAAGATCGAGCGCGCGTGATCAAGAGCCTGGACGAGGAGCATCCCTGGCGGGTGGATCACGCCGTCCGGCATCTGGAGTCGGCGGGCCTCCAGGTCCTCGAAGCCAGGCGCTTCTCGGTGCTCTCCTGGGGAATCTCGGCCGAGAAGCCCGATCCCGGGGCCCTGTAGCTCGTCTCCACCGTTCGAGGTGGCGCAGGACCGCACGCCCGCATGGGTGATCCGGGCTCCTATGGGTTCTTGATCGCCGTCACGGGCTTGCGGGGCGGACGCGTCACGACCTCGGTACCGGACTCTTCTTCCTGCCGCTGGAGATCCTCGATAATCCGTTGTAGATCGTATTCCAGAGACGCGGCATGCGCTTCCCGATGCCTTCGGATCTCCTCCACGATCTCGTCAACTCGTGTCGTCATTCGTCAACTCCTCGGGCGTGCAGATCACCGGCGGCTCGTAGCCGGCATCTCTGCACACACCCTCGATAGCCTGGCGCATTGTCGCGTTCGCGATGTGCTTGCAGTTCCAGGTCAAGAGGAACTCCATGCCGTGGACCGCTGCAACGGCAATGTGGAGCGCGTCCTCCGCGGCCCTCTGCGGAACGGCTCCGCAGTCGACGAGCTTTGATGCGAGATCGCCGGCGGCCTCCGTGATCCCGAGGCGCGGGATCCCATGCAGGAAAGTTTCCCTCTCTCGGGCCGCGCCCGCGTCGCCGGCCAACGACTCGCTGATGACGAGTTGGGAGACAAACATCTCGTACTCGTCGGTTCCGGCGGAAAACCACTCCCGCGTGATCTGCTGACGCCCCGCGACGACAAGATCCCGGCTAGGCCACGACGTCGCGTATCCGATCACGCTAGTCTCCAAATAGACGGTTCGTCTCGTCATTCGTCTCCGCCACCCGGCCCAAGGGCACTCGCTTGAACCGCAGGGCCATTGTCTCGTAGTGTATCCGCAGTGCAGCCGTGGGCGGGGGCCGACTCGAGATCCACGTCCCGCGGAGGTTGCCTCGATCCGCACGTTGCCTCCGGTCCGAAGTGCACTTCGAAGCCTCGCGGCGTGTCCACGAGATCAACCGTGCTGCGGCGACGCCTTCGGGCGCGCGGCCCTCGCAGGGAGGCGGACCTGCCCGCGACGTAGCGGTCAGCAGGTGAAGAAGAGCAGCTCGCCGAACTCGGCGTCCAGCCGCTGGCGGTCGGCCTCGGTGGGCTCCCCGAGTGCCTCGGCACGCTCGTGCGCCTCGGCCAGGTACGCGCGGTAGACGCGGGCACGGACGTCCTCCGGAAGCGCCGTCTCCATCCGTGCGTTCGCGTGCAGCGCCGCGTCGAGGGAGAACTCCTCGAATCCCTCCTCGTGCTCGCGGTGGGCCCAGATGCCCGACTGGACGTCGAAGCGGTACATGGGCAGGAAGCGGTAGCCGTACTCCGCGAGGAAGAGGACGGCGTCGATCACGTAGTCCGCCTCGGCGTCGTCCATCACGTAGTGGAAGCCGATGCGGCACCAACCCGGCTTGATCCCCTCGTAGCCCTTGCGCACCCAGTCCCGGTACTGCTCGGACGTCTCGAGATCGATGCCGAGCAACCGGTGTCCGTAGGGCCCTGCGCACGAGCACCCCGCTCGGGACTGGATGCCGAACAGGTCGTTCAGCAGGACCGTCACGAGCTTGGGGTGGAGGTAGAGACCCGACGGG
>JAUXCH010000561.1 GCA_030618975.1 Planctomycetia bacterium | reverse complement strand
CTCGTCGCCGGCGGCTCGGGCGACGCACTCCCGACCGCCGTGGCCCGCCTCCTGGATCCCGGGTGCCCGGTGGAACCCGCCATCGCCCTCGCCGAGACGCTGCGCCGCCCGTCCCCCTCGTTCCCGGAGTCCGAACGGCGATCCCTGCTCCGTGCGCTCCTCGCTGCGGATGCGTGGCGCGTTCGAGCCGCCGCCATCGACACGGCCGTGGCGCTCTGGCGCGCCGACGTCGTGCCGCTTCTCATCCAACGGCTCGGCGTCGAGCCGGGCCGACTCCGGCTCGACCTCGCCGACGCGCTCGCCGAGCTCACGGGGAAGGACCTGGGCCCGGATCCGGAGCTCTGGGCGTCGTGGTGGAAGGCCTCGGGCGAGGGTCTCGACCTGGGCCCGCGGCCGCAAGGTGGCCGCCCACGGACCGAGCCCCCGTCGTCCGGGCAGACGCGGACCGCGGCGTTCTTCCGCCTCCCCGTCTACGGCCGCCGCGTCGCCTTCCTCCTCGACTGCTCGGGCTCCATGCGGGACCCGGTCGACGAGCGCCTGCCCGGCGGGCCGTCCAAGTTCGAGCAAGCCCGTGAGGAGCTGGCCCGCACGCTCGAAGGGCTCGACACGTCGGTGTCGTTCGACGTGTTCCTCTACCGCTACCCGAGCGAGTACCCGCCGCGTCCCGAGCTGACCCGGGCGCTCGGCGGCCTGAAGCCCCGCACTCGCGCACGGGCCCGCAAGGCCCTCGCCTGGATGGGTCGGCAGGCGGCCAAGGGCTGGGGCGCGTTCTCCGACGCCCTGGCGCTCCTCCTCGAGGAGGAGGTGGACACGATCTTCTTCCTTTCCGACGGACGTCCCTCGCGCGGTCGTTTCGACCGCGGCTTCCGGCTGATCGCCGAGCTGGAGCGGGCGAACCGGTTCCGACAGGTCGTCGTCCACACGGTCCTCACGGGGCACGCCCGGGCCGACCGCGCCTTTCTCGAGGACCTCGCCCGGTCCACGGGCGGGCGCTTCAGCGACGGCGCGGCCACCTCCCGGCGCTGAGGGAGCAGGGCCGGCTCCGGGGTGCTACCTTCCCGGCAGAGGAACCCACGGATGGAGGCGCCATGCGCGACACGCCCCTGACCCAGGCTCACATCGACCGAGACGCCCGCATGGTGGACTTCCACGGGTGGAACATGCCCGTGCAGTACACCGGCATCCTCGCGGAAGCGGAATGCGTGCGGACGAAGGTCGGGCTCTTCGACCTCTGTCACATGGGCCGCCTCGAGATCCGCGGAGCCGATCGCGAAGCGCTCGTCGACCGCGTGTTCAGCGGGCGCACGGCGAAGCTCAAGCACGGCCGCGCCAAGTACGGCTTCCTCCTGAACGAAGCGGGGTACCCGATCGACGACGTGCTCGTCTACCGCGACCTCGACGTCATGCACGTCGTGATCAACGCGACGGGACGCGACACCGACCCCGCCTGGGTCCGCCTGCAGAACGAGAAGAGCGGCTTCGACGCGACGGTCGTGGACGTCTCCGACGACCAGGCCATGATCGCCCTCCAGGGACCCGCGTCGGAGATGACGCTCCAGCCCCTCTGCGGCACGGATCTCTCGGCCCTGCGGTACTACGGGTTCACCACGGCGCCCGTGCTCGACGTCGAGTGCCTGATGGCACGCACCGGCTACACCGGCGAGGACGGGTTCGAGCTCTTCTTCCCGCAGGAGCACGCGGGCGCGATCTGGAGCGCGCTGCTCGGATCCGGGAGATCGCTGGGCATCGCCCCCATCGGCCTCGGCGCCCGGGACACCCTGCGACTCGAGGCCGGAATGCCGCTCTACGGGCAAGAGATCAACCTCGAGATCCACCCGTTGGAGGCCGACCTCGCCTTCGGTCTCGACATGGACAAGACCGGCGCCATCGGGATCGAGGCCCTCCGAGCCATCCGGGCCGAGGGATTCCCCCGCCGTGCCGTGTCCCTCGGTGCCCCCACCGGGCGCGTCGCCCGCCCCGGCTGCAAGCTCTTCCAGGGCGGCACGGAGGTGGGCACCGTCACGAGCGGAACCCACAGCCCCACGCTCGGAAGTAACGTGGCCAGGGCACTCGTCCTGGCCGAGGCCGCCGAGCTGGGCGGGATTCTCGACGTGGAGATCCGGGGCCGGACCTACCCCTTCGAGGTGGTTCCTGCCCCCTTCTACCGCCGCAAGCGTTGACCCGGCCGGTCTCCGGAGGTACCTGATGTGTCCTTCGCGAGCCCCGCGGGTAGAGGAGTGTGAGCCGATGGCCGATCGTCCGTCCGACATCCAGTACACGAAGACCCACGAATGGGTCCGGGTCCAGGGAGACGAAGCCACCGTGGGGATCACGGACTTCGCCGTCGAACACCTGGGCGACCTCGTGTTCGTCGATCTCCCCGAGGTGGGCCGTACGCTCGACGCAGGCGAGGCCGCGGCCGAGGTCGAGTCCGTCAAGGCGGTCGGCCAGGTCGACTCGCCCGTCGCCGGCGAGGTGACCGAGGTGAACGAAGGCCTGGCCGACGACCAGGGGCCGCTGACCGCCGATCCGTACGGCGAGGGCTGGCTCTACAAGGTCAAGCTCTCCGGCGCGCCCGGGAACGTGATGGACCTCGGTGCCTACGAGCAGCAGCTCGCTACGGAAGAGGCCGCGGGCGAATAGCCGCGGCACACCAACTCCGCCGTGTGGCCGATCATCTGGGATTTCGAGCTCTTCGGAGTCCCCATCACGATCTACTCCTTCGGGACGCTCATCGTCCTCGCCTTCCTCGTGAGCGCCTTCTACGTGCGGCGCCGCGCGGTCCGCACGCTCGGACTCGACAAGGAGCAGGTTCTGAACGTCTGCTTCGGCCTGCTCTTCCTCGGCCTCGTCGGCGCCCGCCTGCTCTACACGTTCATTCACCACGCGGACTTCGTCAAGGAGCCGATGTCCTTCCTCCGCATCTGGGAGGGCGGCCTCGTCTTCTACGGCGGTCTCCTCGTCTGCCTCTTCTGGCTGGCGTGGTACCTGCCACGCCACCCCGATCTATTGGGTTGGGCGTTCGCCGACATCCTCGCCCTCGGTGCCTCCCTGGCCGTGTTCGTGGGCCGGTGGGCCTCGTTCTTCTCCGGCGAGAACTACGGCAAGCCCGCCCCCGACCTCCCGTGGGCCGTGCAGTTCCCGCCCGCACGCGGCAGCGCCGTCCCACCCGAGATGCGAGGCATCGATCTGCACCCCACGCAGATCTACCACAGCCTGTACGCGCTCCTGATGTTCGTGGTGCTGTGGCTCTACCTGCGCCGCCGGCCGTGGTCGGGGCGCGCCACCGGGTTGTTCCTCGCCCTGTATGCCGTGGGAACGTTCGTGATCGAGTTCTGGCGCGCGGACGACGCCGCCCGCGGCATGATCATCGAGGGCTACGTCTCGACGAGCCAGCTCCTGTCGATCCCCGTGTTCTTCGCGGGCATCGCGATCTTCCTCATCCGGAAGCGTCCGGACGACGCCCCGCGCGCCTGAGCCTCGCGTGGTCCGGGACGAGCGGCTGTGGGTCTCCGTCGGCGAAGATCTCGTCCAGTACCGTGTACACGTCCTCCCGGGTCTCGAGGGTCTGGATCTGTCGGCGGACGCGGCGCGCGCCGGGGAAGCCGCGCAGGTACCGGGACGCGAAGCGGCGCATCTGCAGCACGGTCACCCGTTCGCCCTGGCGGGCCGCCGTGTCCTCGAAGTACTCGACGAGCACGGCCTTGCGCTCCCGAGGGGTCGGCGGCGGCGCCTCGGCCTCGCCGCGGAGCGCGCGCGCGGCGCTCGCGAAGATCCAGGGATCCCGTAGCGCGGCGCGTCCGATCATGACACCGTCGACGCCGGTGGCCGCGACCATCTCGACGGCGTCGCGGGCCTCCACCACGTCCCCGTTTCCGATCACCGGGATCCCCACCGCCTCCTTCACAGCGCGGATCGCCGCGAGGTCCGTGCGGCCCGCGTATTGCTGCTCGCGGGTGCGACCGTGCACCGCGATCGCCGCGGCGCCGGCGGACTCGAGCGCACGTGCGACGACGACGCTCTGCGTGGCGTCGTCCCAGCCTGCACGGATCTT